>NZ_CP133481.1 GCF_031195445.1 Acuticoccus sp. MNP-M23 | reverse complement strand
GATGGTCGGCGACGGCATCAACGACGCCCCGGCGCTCGCGACTGCCAGCGTCGGCGTCGCGATGGGCTCCGGCACCGACGTCGCGCTCGAGACGGCACAGGCCGCGATCCTGCGCAACCGTGTGACCGATGTTGCCGCGCTGATCCGCCTCGCCCGCGCCGCGATGGGCAACATCCGCCAGAACATCGCCATCGCTCTCGGCCTCAAGACGGTGTTCCTGGTGACGACGGTGCTCGGCATCACCGGCCTCTGGATCGCAATCCTCGCCGACACCGGAGCGACCGTGCTCGTCACCCTGAACGCGCTGCGGCTGCTCGTCTTCGATCCGAAGAAGCGCGCGTAGGCGAGCCGGCATCTCAGAGATTGCGCCTCCACAGAAAGCTGGCAATATGCACCTGCAAATCACTCTCAGGTGCATATGACCATAACTTCTGATGGCTGGCGCGAACGGCGCGACACGCCCTCGCTCTCCGAGGTTTTCCGCACGATCGCCGTTCCGCAAGGCAGCTCCCAGTTCCGTCGGTTCCTCGCCTTCGTCGGCCCCGGCTACCTCGTCGCGGTCGGCTACATGGACCCCGGCAATTGGGCGACCTCACTCGCCGGCGGCGCGCAGTTCGGCTATACGCTGCTGTTCGTCGCGCTCTTGTCCAACGTCATGGCGATCTTGCTCCAGTCGCTGTGCGCGCGGCTCGCGGTGGCCTCGGGTCGCGACCTCGCCCAGGCGTGCCGCGACGCCTTCCCGCGCTGGGTCTCCTATCCGCTGTGGCTGCTCGCCGAAGCCGCCATCATCGCAACCGACCTCGCCGAGGTGATCGGCACGGCGATCGGGCTGAACCTCATCTTCGGCATCCCGCTCGAGATCGGCATCTTCATCACCGCGGCGGACGTGTTCCTGATCCTCTGGCTCCAGAACCGCGGTTTCCGCTGGGTTGAGGCGTTCGTGATCGCGCTGCTCGGCGTCATCACCACCTGCTTTGTCGTCCAGATCGCGATGGCCGACCCCGACTGGGGTGCGGTGATCGCGGGCTTCGCGCCATCGACCGAAATCGTGACTAACCCGGACATGCTCTACATCGCGCTCGGGATCATCGGCGCAACGGTGATGCCGCACAACCTCTACCTCCACTCCGGCATCGTGCAGACGCGGTCCTACGGCCAGGACCCGGCGGGCAAGCGCGAGGCGCTGCGCCTTGCGACCTGGGATTCGACGGTGGCGCTGATGCTGGCGCTGTGCATCAACGCTTCAATCCTGATCCTGGCGGCGGCGGCCTTCCACGCCTCCGGCAACACCGAGATCGTCGAGATCGACCAGGCGTACGCGTTGCTGACGCCGCTGCTCGGCAGCGCACTTGCGCCGACGCTGTTTGGCGTGGCGCTCCTGTGCTGCGGCCTCAATGCGACGATCACGGCGACAATGGCTGGCCAGATCGTGATGGAGGGGTTCATCGCCTTCCGCATCAGCCCGGCGCTCCGGCGGCTGATCACCCGGCTGCTGGCCATCGCGCCGGCCATGGCCGTGATCCTCGTCTACGGGGCGAGCGAGACGGGCAAGCTCTTGATCCTCAGCCAGGTGGTGCTCAGCTTCCAGCTGCCGTTCGCGATCGTGCCGCTCGTAATGTTCACGGCGAGCCGGGCCAAGATGGGCGACCTCGTCGCGCCGCGCTGGCTCACGGCGGTGTGCGCTCTGATCGCGGTCACGATCATCGCTCTGAACGTTAACCTGCTCGCAACGGTGTTGCTCGCGAATGCGTGATGATCCGCCGGCGCAGACCTCTTGCCCCTTTAGTCGCTAGAGGTTTTACACCTGTGATCAATGGGGGCGAAGACGATGCTGCATCGGCTGCGGATCGGGTCGCCGTGTGCCTGATCGTCTGGACCGGCCCGGTCGCCGCGTTGTGCGCCGGCGGGAATTGCCAGCGACATTACGGTCGAAACAGCTATAGCACCGGGCGACAGGAGTTTGAATTTATGAGGTTTAAATATAGCTCACGTCATTACGTTAGTGTTTGCGCGCTATGCCTCACGGTGCTTGCTACCGGATGCTCAACTTCCAATGGCGAATATAGCGACACAACTTTCACCGCGTCCACGACACGCAACGCATCGCCGCAGGACGTCGGTGTCTACGGCAATCAGGCGCGAAAGTCGGATTCCTGGACCATCGAGGCGGCGACCCCCTCCCGAGGTGACGTCACGCAGGCCGGAGGATCCCGAGCAGGTGCGACCACTCCGAGTGCCGCACCGAACTACAGCGGACCGAGATCAGACATTTATTCGAATGACGCAAGGTACACCGATTCCCAGGGAGATAATCTAAATATAATAAATCCAACTGAAGTTATTCCAGCCCCACAATATTCAGAAGATACAATTATATCAAGCCAACTAGAGAACGGTCACTTAGCTGTGCAGCAGGAAGATTCTGGAGAGGCGGAAAGTATGGCGATACCTAGGCAGGACTTCGCCGTGGCAGCCAAGCCAGGTCGCGCTATAGCCGAAAATAGAAATGACGTGGCACAACAGTTTAGCGGAGCATCACTGTCACCATCATCGCGCGTCGCACCGGCTTCTATCGGCTTTCGCTGGCCTGTTCGTGGGCGGATTATTAAAGGTTTTGGTAAGCAGTCTAACGGGGAAAGCAATAATGGCATCTATCTGGCGGCTCCGGCGGGCACTCCCGTACTTGCCGCATCTGCTGGGACAGTGATTTACGCGGGCAGTGATATTGGCGAGTTTGGCAACTTAATCCTAGTTCAACACGACAACAACTGGGTATCGGCCTATGCTCACAATGATACCATCAATGTTATCCGCGGGGATGGGGTGAAGAGAGGGCAAAATATTGCGACTGTTGGCCAAACAGGAAATGTATCGACGCCTCAGTTACACTTTGAGCTGCGAAAAAATGCAAAGCCTGTTGATCCTTTACCAAGAATGACTGATGGATGATTTCGTATATTGCCGCAGTTGCCCTTCGATTATACGGGCCTACGGCGCAGGACGCGCGAGGCGCTTGCGTCCGAAAGCCGACCCATCTGAATTTCTTCGCAAGCACGACCTAGATCGTGGATGAACGCCGAACTCCTGCCGCGGGCCGGCTGATTGTCATCGACGCCGTCCGCGGTTTGGCAATTACGGGCGTGGTCCTGTTCCACGTCGTCTGGGATCTCGATCTCTACGACTACATCCCGGCTGGTTTGGCGACCCACCCCGTCTGGGTCGGGTTCGGGCGTACCCTGGCGGCGACGTTCATGGCGCTGGTTGGGGTCGGGTTGGTGCTCGCTCATCATCGAGGCGTTCGGTTACGAGGGTTCGCCAAGCGCCTTCTCGCGATCGCGGTGGCCGCGTTCGCTGTCACGGCAGCGACTTTGCTCGCTTTCCCGGACGCCTTCGTCTACTTTGGGATCCTCCATGCGATTGCTGTAGCAAGCCTCCTCGGCGCCCTCATGCTGCGCCTCGATCCCGCGAGTCTCGCGCAACTGGCAATTTTCGTGATCCTTCTGGGCGTTGCGGGCTCGTTCGACGGCTTCAACACTCGATGGCTCGCCTGGATCGGCTTCTCATATTCCGCGCCGCCTAGCCTCGATTTTGTTCCCTTGTTCCCATGGTTCGGAGCGACCCTTCTCGGCATGAGTGCCGCAAAGCGAGGCGCGGCTCACGCTTTGGAGCGGATCTTTTGGAACTTTCGGAAAACACACTTTGTCCAAAGACTGAGCTTGGCCGGCCGTCACAGCTTGGCCATATATCTTATTCATCAACCGGTGCTTCTTGGCTCGATCGAGGTGGCGCGGCTGCTGTCCTCGTAGGCGAAGATGCGATTTTGGCGTCTCGCTGGAGAGGACTTGTGGGTAAGCAAGGCCCGACCCGCAGAAGAGATCGATCGCGCTGATGACCGTCAGCAAGCCGGCTGCGAGGCTGCCGAAGAAGCCAGAGTGAGGGGATGTCAGAACCAGGGTCGAATGCTCCAGGACGCCGTCACAGGTCTCCGTCCGGCGCGTTCGAGCCACAATCAGAGTGCCGCTGAGGCAACAGTCGGCGGCCCGTTCCCAGGGGCGGCGCCGTGCTTCCGGAGATAACGGGCGACGGTGCCGGGCTTGCAGGACCCTCTCAGACCCCGCTGTCGTCCATGGCGCGACGGATCTTCGGCAGGGCGAATTCGCGCGACTCGTGATAGTCGATGATCGTCCTGAACCGCCCCTCGGCGTCGAAGAGGAAGATGCCGGCGGTGTGGTTCATCGTGTAGCTGCCGTTCTCGTCCGGCACCCGTTCGTAGGTGGCGCGGAAACCGTCCGCCGCCCGGGCGATCTCCTCGGGTGAACCCGTCCAGCCGCGGATCATCGGGTGGAAATAGCCAACGTACTCGGCCATCGCCTCCACGGTATCACGAGTGGGATCGACTGTGATGAAAACCACGTTCAGGAGATCCGCGTCCTCGCCCAGCGCTTCGAGCCATCCGGTGATGTCGGCGAGCGTGGTCGGGCAGACATCCGGGCACGAGGTGAAGCCGAAGAACACCATCGTGGCTCGACCCACAAGGTCCTGCGGTCCGACGTTCCAGCCATCGTGATCGCTCAGACTGAAACGCATGTCACCGAGGCGCAGGGGGAGCAAACTCTTTGGATTCTCCGGCGCTTCAGTTCTGGACAGACCGACCGCAATCCCGGCGCCGAGTGCGACCGCGACCAGGACAGTCCCGCCAAGAAGCGTCCTCCGGCGCATCACCTCCCCGGGCCACGCGCCGCAATGCCGAGGACCGGCACGGCGACCGCCACCGTTCCTCCATCCGCGAAGCGGAGCGTCAGGTCGAAGCTGTCGCCTTGCTTCAGCGGCGTCCGCAGCCCCATCAGCATCCCATGGAGACCGCCGGGCTCGAGCTTCGCCGCTTCGCCCGGTCCGATCTCGATATCGCCCGCCGGAGACATGGAACTGACGCCGCGCGAGTCGGTGGCGGTCCTGTGGATCTCCGCCATCCCGGCGGCCGGTGTCTCGATGCCGATCAGCGTGACTGCCTCCGCACCGGCGTTGCGGACCATCATATAGGCGGCACCGGGCCGGCTCGTCCCGATCGAGGCCCGCGCCCATGCGTTCTCCACGACGACGTCACTCGACCCCGCGACCGCCATCGCGGACATCGCAAACAGAAGGGTCGCGACCGCGAGGCCGGTCTGAATGTTCATCTCCATCTCCCTGAATGCGGCAGCTCAGGAGCCTGCTGCCTCGACCTCGGCGGCAACGAGCGCACGTAGTTCCGCTTCGCCGAACGGTTCAAGAGGTTTGCCGTTGACATAGAAAGTCGGCGTTCCCTTCACGCCCATGGCCTCGACGTCCTCGCGATCCTGATTGATGATGCCCATCGTCCCCGGAAACAGAAGCTGGGACTGCGCGGCTTCGAGGTCGAGCCCCACCGCACCGGCGATCGCGAGCAGTTCGCCGGTGGCCTCCGCCCCGTGCGTTGCCCATCTCTGCTGCTCGCCGAGGATTGCCTCCAGCACGGGCTCGAAAACGCCCTGCATCCGTGCCGCCTCGAGCACCCGGATCGCCTCCTCCGATGCCCCGCGATGGAACGGCGTATAGCGCAGGACGAGCCGGACATTGTCGCCTTCGCGCGCCATGATGTCCTTCACGATCGGATAAAATGCCCGGCACGCCTCACACGCCGGATCGAAGAATTCGACGATCGTGACTGGCGCATCCTCCGGGCCGATGACGGGAGAATGAGACCGGACGAGCGCTTCGGCGACCTCCGGCGCGACGGGATCGACCTCGGCGACGGGAGCCGGGCGGTTCACGTACCAGGCGGCGCCGGCAAAGCCGGAGACGGCGAGCGCGACGACGGCGAGGATCAGGATTCTGCGGCTCATGTTGGGCTGGCTCTCAGCGAGAGGGCGGACAGGATGGCGATGGTCGCGAAGGCGAGGAGCGACAGGAGCGGAATGGGGACGCCGGCGACGCGCTGGTTCTCATCGAGGCAGGATGGTCCCGTTGCGGTACAGGGCTGAACCGCTTCAGGAACAACCCCGGTCATGAGGCCTAGATGCCAGAGCGCCACGGCAAGGCCGGCGAGCGCAAGAACGAGGCTGTAACGGCCGACAGCGGGATCACGCCACCACAGGCCGACGCCAAGAACGATCGCGAGGGGGAACATGAACGCCCGTTGGAACCAGCAGAGGACGCACGGGGCCTGCCCGAGGACCTCGCCAATGAAAAGCACGGCTAGCGAGGCGAAGAGCGCCACCGCCCAGGCCAGCCCGAGCGCCGCGTCGGCCGACACCCGGCGCATCAGGAGACCCGCTCAGAGAGGTCGGCCGCGATCTCGTCTGCCGGTGTGCCATAGGAATACGACGTAACGTATCCCGCCTGTGGGTCGAACAGGAACAGCTGCGAGGAATGAGCCATAGTATAGCCGCTCGGCGACGATTTTTCCTCCAGCTTCTCAAAGTAGATCCGGAACGTGTTGGCCGTCTGCGCGATATCGTCCGGCGTCCCTGTGAGGCCGACGATGCGTTCGTCGAAGCGCGGGACATAGTCGGCCAGCACCTCCGGCGTGTCTCGCTGCGGATCAACCGAGATGAATAGTGGCTGCACCTTTGCAGCGTCCTTGCCGAGTTCGTCGAGGATGACCGAGACCTCAGCAAGGGTCATGGGGCAGACGTCGGGGCAGTTCGTGAACCCGAAAAAGACGAGAAGCCAGCGCCCGGCGAAATCCTCATCCCGGCGCGTCTGTCCGTCCTGGTCGGTGAGAGTGAAGTCTGCCCTGAAGGCGTTCTCCCCCGAGCCTTTATCCGACGCGGCGCGAAACTCCGCGGCCGCCAGCATGGTCAGAACACCGACCGTCCAGACGAGCACGACGCCCCACAGGATGTTTCTGATCGTCGCCAGTCTCACGCGCTGCCTTCCATCGTGCACCATCGAGCTGCTTAAGACCTACAGCAACTTGAGGTTCAACCCTCATGCCGCACTTCGCGTCAATCTGCTGCACCTCTATGTTCGCCCGCGCTGGAAGATCTACAATCGATAGAGCTTTGGAGATGCGTGTCATGCTGACGATCGGCGGGCTTGGCCAGAGAACCGGGACGCGGGTCCAGACGATCCGGTACTATGAGGAGATCGGCCTCCTGCCGAAGCCTGACCGGACCGAGGGGGGGCAGCGCCGCTACGCAGAGGAGGACGTCGACCGCCTGTCGTTCATCCGTCATGCCCGGCAACTCGGCTTCACGCTCGAGGCGATCCGGGAGCTTCTGGGCCTCGCGGACGATCCCTCGCGACCGTGCGGCGAAGCGGACGCCATCGCCCGCCGGCAGCTGCGCCACGTCGAGCAGCGCATCGCCAGGCTCGAAGCACTGCGAACCGAGCTCCGCCGCATGGTGGCCGAGTGCAGCGGCGGACGCGCCGCAGATTGCCGCGTCCTCGACGTCCTGCGCGACCACTCCGAGTGCCTCACCGAGCACGAAGACATCGGAGCCTGATCGTGCCGGCAGCAATCGCTTATCCTCTGGCGGCCTTGGCCGAGATTGCCGGCTGTTTCGCGATCTGGGTTTGGTGGCGCCTCGGCGGATCACCACTTTGGCTCGCTCCGGGCCTCATGGCGCTCGGTGCTTTCGGATGGTTGCTCGCCCAGGTCGATTCGTCGGCAGCAGGACGCGCATTCGCGGCCTACGGTGGCGTCTACATCGCTGCCTCGGTCGCCTGGATGTGGCTTGCCGAGGGACAGCGCCCGGATCGTTGGGATATCCTGGGTGCTACAATTTCCGTTGTCGGGGCGACGGTCATCCTGGCAGCACCTCGCGGATCGTGATTTTAGGGCTTGAACCTAAAGTCACTGGAGATCTTAAACACGCTCGGTGATCGTTGGTGGCGAAATTCGTCAGCGAAGGAATGGAAAGATGGATGGGATCTGGCTTGTGGCCGGGCTCGCGCTCCTGCCCGGGGCCGGCAACTTCGCGGGCGGCATGGTGGCAGAGTTCGGCCGCACTACGCCCCGCCTCCTCAATCTCGCTCTCCATGCCGCCTCGGGGATCGTCATCGGGGTCGTTGCCATCGAATTGATGCCCGAGGCAATCGATAACCTTGCCGGCTGGTGGATTGCCGTTTGCCTCACCCTCGGCGGCCTCGCTTACATCGGTCTCGAGATGTTGACCGAGCGGATGGCGCCTTCCGGCATTGGCGCCGGTGGGACGAGCGCGATGTGGATGATCTACATCGCAGTCGCGATCGATCTTTCCTCGGATGGATTGATGATCGGCTCGGGCTCCGCGGTCGCCACCTCGCTCGCCATCGTTCTCACCGCAGGCCAAGTCCTCGCCGATATTCCCGAAGGCTACTCCGTGGTCGCGAACCTCCGCGAAAAGGGCGTCGCGCGGCGGACCCGCATCTTCGTCTCCCTGTCGTTCATTGCCTACTGCCTCGTCGCTGCGGTGCTCGCCTATGCGCTGCTCCGCTCCGCGCCGAACGTTGCGAAGTATGCGGCGTTATCGTTCGCCGCCGGTCTCCTCTCAGTCGCTGCGGTGGAGGACATGCTCGAGGAAGCGCACGAGGCGAAGGGGGACAGCCGCAGTTCAGTCTTGGCCTTCATCGGCGGCTTCGCGCTCTTCGCGCTCGTCTCCGCCGGTCTTGAATCTGTGGTCGGTTCCGCACCCACTTTGGAAACCGCGACGACCAGCATGGGGGAGAGCTGAAATGGCGCATGATCACGGTCACGCCCACTTCGACGCGAAGAGCGGCGACCGGCGCGTCTCCATCGCGATTTGGGCAAATGCCCTCCTGACGGTTGCACAGATCGCGGGCGGCATCGTCTCGGGCAGTCTCGCGCTGGTCGCTGACGCGCTGCATAATTTTTCGGACATGGCATCGCTCGTCATCGCCTTTGCCGCGCGCAAGATCGCACGGCGTCCGGCCGACGAGACCATGACGTTCGGATACGGACGGATCGAGATCGTCGCTGCGCTGATCAACTACACGACGCTCATCTTGATTGGCTTCTACCTGATCTACGAAGGGGTCATGCGGCTCCTCGATCCGCCGGAGGTCGCAGGGTGGACCGTGGTCATCCTCGGCGGCGTGGCGCTGGTGATCGATACCCTCACCGCGGTTCTGACCTATTCGATGCAGAAGGGCAGCGTGAACATCCGAGCCCTCTTCCTGCACAACCTCTCCGACGCGCTCGCCTCCGTGGGGGTCGTCGCAGGCGGCGTGCTCATCCTCCTCTACGACATGCGCTGGGTCGACCCGGCGGTGACCCTCGGCATCGCCGGCTATATCCTGTACCTCTCGTTCGCCGAGATCGGCGGCCCGATCCGCACGCTGATGCTCGGCAGCCCGCCCGAGATCGACAACGGCGCCGTCGTCGACGCGATCCGCCGGATCGACGGCGTCGCCGGACTCCACCACGTCCACCTGTGGCAGATGGAGGAGCATGCGGCGGCGCTCGACTGTCACGTCGTCCTTGATGAGGACGGCTGGCGGCGGATCGAGGCGGTCAAGGCCGACATCAAGGCGATGCTGCAGGAGCGTTTTGCAATCGCCCACTCGACGCTCGAGTTCGAGCATGCAGACCGGTCGCCCAAGGATGCCGACCTCTACGGCCACGGCAGCTCGGTCGAGGCGGAGCACCGGCATGATCACTGAGTTCCTCCAAGAGTTCGACGACGTGGTGGGGATCGTCTGTGACGGTGAACTCACCCGAAAGGACCTCGTCGGCATCCACGCCCTTCTGAATGAGCGCCTCGCCGCGACGAGCGAACCGGGCCTCGTCGTCGACCTGACTCGGTTCACCGGCTACTCGGACCTCGGCGTGTTCGTCGCCGACAGCCGTATGAACCTCGCGCACCGCAATGATTTCAGCCGGATCGCGATCATTGGCCAGCAGCGATGGACGGAGCTCGGAACCGCGCTCGCGAGCCTCCTCACGCGTGCGGAGATGCGCTGGTTTGACACCAATCGAGTGGATCTCGGCGCCGATTGGGCTCGACGCGGATGAAGGGCGCGCATTCCCGAAAGAAGAGGCTGCGGCCCGACGAGATCCAGCTCGGCGATCTGCCGCCGATCATCGCCGGGGGTGAGGGCTCCCATAGGTTCTCTCGGACATTCGTCGCCGGGCGCTGGCTGTTCGGCCTCGCGACGACGACAGGGGCGGCGACGCTCCTGATGGCCGGCGCACTTTTCGCAACCGTTGACCGAATCGACGTTGCGACTCCAGCTCTGGCGCGGATGCCGGCCGATTCAGAACCCTCAGGCGCCGCTGCCCCGAAAGGCGATCTGGCCGCCTCCGTGGAAACGGTGCTCGAAGGCGGCCACCAATCCACCCTTTCGGTTCCCGTGGTGAGGCGCGATAGCAATCGACAAACCGTTACCACGCGCCCCTACCGCTTTGTCTCCAGCCCTTTGCCAGGGCTCCGCTCGGCGCTGTCGGCGGATATACCCGAATACAACCTGGCGAAGACGATCAGCAGCTCGTCGGGGGCAGCCAACGTATCGGACGCCCTCTACTCGGGCGCCGCGTCGGACTTCTTCGTCGAAGTCCGCGCCTTTCCAATGGACCAAGCAGAGTCGTTCGCATTCGCCGAGGAGGATGCACCGATGCTCATGGGTGACGAGACGGCTCTCCCCACCGTCCATCTCGAAAGTGTCGCTGCCGTAGCGGGCTCCGAGCCGCAAGACACTGCTGTGGACGAGATATGGCCCGAGAATGTATCCAAATCTCCAGTGCGTCCGCCGAACGTCACAGTGCTCGACGCAAACATCACCGCGCTTCAGAAATCAGCGGAGGGCGTTGACGCCGAGAAGAACGTGTTAATCGATCTCGTCCAGCCGGGTGACACGCTGGAAGAGATCTTCCTCGGCAGCGGAATCGCCGCGCAGAAGGCCGAAGCGGTGGAGCTCCTTCTCGATCGGGCGCTCGGTGCCAAGCGGATCGGCGAGGGCGACATCGTCGAACTCCACTTCACCGTGTCGACCGAGGGCGACGATGTGGGAAGGGAACTTGAGCGCTTCACCGCATACAGGGACGAGAGTCCCCTGGTGAGTGTCGGGCGAACAGACGCCGAAGGGTTCGCGATTGCGAAGCCGCACCGGGAGACGCCCCCGGACGTCGCCAAACCGGCGCTGGCACCGGGCGATATTGGGCGCCCGTCGCTCTACGAGGCCGTCTATCAGGCGGCATTGGACGCGGGCATACCCGACGGCCTCATCGGCGAGCTCGTCCGGGCGTTCGCCTTCGAGGTCGACCTTACCGGGCCGGCTCGCGTCAGCGATCGGATCGACATCGTCTTCACACAGGATACCGATGGGGCCGCCGGCGAAGTTCTCTACAGCTCCCTCACGGTCGAAAGCCTCGAGTACCGCATGTACCGGTTCCGGGACCTCAACGACGACGCGACGCGGCTTTACGACGATCGCGGCCGGAGCGCATCGCGGTGGCTTCTCAGGAAACCTGTGAGCCGAAGCGAGTTCAGCTCCGGGTTTGGCATGCGCAAGCATCCGATCCTGAAGCGTCGGCGGATGCACACCGGCGTCGACTGGGCGGCACCCCGCGGAACGCCGATTTACGCGGCTGGAAACGCGACCGTCATGAGCGCCGGGTGGCAGTCGGGCTATGGCCGGGCGGTCCGGCTGAACATCGGGAACCGATTCGAATCGTTCTATGCGCACATGTCGAAGATCGTCCCGGGCCTGAAGCGCGGCGATACTGTCCGTCAGGGCGACATCATCGGCTATGTCGGCACGTCCGGTCTCTCCACCGGCAATCACCTCCACTACGAGCTGTCGATCAACGGCCGGCGCGTCGATCCATTGCGGGTGCGCATCCCGCATCAGCGCGAACTTACGGATAGCGCCTCTCGCGATTTCCAGCAGGAACGGGACCGCATCGACGCCCTCGTCAAGGCGGCCCACAGCGATGCCCACTACGCGGAAACTTGAGCCTTTCAGCCGCTTTTACCCAAGATCGATCCAGCACGACAGCGAACAGGGAGAACGAGAATTGTCAATTGGAATGCCAAGGCGCAAGACGCTGCAGGCCGCGCGCCGGCTCTCGGAGCACGTCGAACCGAGCACGTCTGAACAGAGTTCAGGTAAAATTGGTCGCGCGGGCCGGCTGTCGCGTCGAATGGTGGTCCTCGGCGTTGGGGCCGCCACGCTCGCCGGCTGCCAGATGGCACCGGAGGTTGCCGTCGTGCCGTCCGGGCCCGTCATTCCGCCCGATGTCGCCTTAATGTATGGCCCGCGGCCGGACGAGCGATTCCCGATCCCTGCAGTCGACATCTCGAAGATCGAACCACGATACTGGCGACGCCTCGTCCCCGATCCGACCGACGAACGACCTGGCACGATCGTCGTCGACACCGTGAACAAGTTCCTCTACCTCGTCCGAGCCGATGGTCAGGCGATGCGGTACGGGATCGGAGTCGGCCGGCAAGGGTTTTCCTGGTCCGGCACCGCGATCATCCGGCGCAAGCAGGCATGGCCGACCTGGACGCCGCCGGCCGAAATGATTGCTCGCGAGCCGGAGCTCGAGAAGTACCGCAACGGGATGCCGCCCGGCCTCGGCAACGCGCTCGGGGCGAGGGCGCTCTACCTCTATCGCAACGGCAAGGACACGCTTTATCGCCTGCACGGCACGCAGCAGGAGTATTCAATCGGGCGAGCGGTCTCATCGGGCTGCGTGCGCCTGATCAACCAAGACATCATCGACCTCTTCGACAGGATCCCGATCGGTACGCGCGTGATTGTGAGGCCGGCGAACGAGCCACCCGAGGCTTGACCGCCCTTCGGCGGTGCACGTCAGATCTCGCCGAGAGCCCACCGCCGACCGAGGGATCCGTCGCGGCGATGATCCCATTGACATTCTCTATATCTCGACATTTATCGAAATATGGAGAATAAAGACGCCCTGGTGGCGCTGTCCGCCCTCGCTCAGGAAACGCGGCTCGCCATCTTCCGCCTGCTCGTCGAGACTGGCGCGGAGGGACGGGCCGTCGGCGGGATCGGGGAGGCCCTCGATCTCCCGTCCGCCACCCTGTCCTTCCATCTCAAGGAGCTGAAGAACGCCGGCCTCGTCGCCGTGCGGCGCGAAAGTCGCTCGCTGATCTACAGCGCTAAGGTCTCGACCATGAACGATCTCATCGGCTTCCTCACCCGCAACTGTTGCGGGGGCGACATGGCGGCGTGCGATTTCACTGGGATCGCCGCGCACGGAGAGACCCCATGACCATCACGATCTACCACAACCCTTCCTGCGGGACGTCCCGCAATGTGCTTGCGATGATCCGCAACTCCGGCGACGAGCCGCAGATCATCGAATATCTCAAGACGCCGCCGAGCCGGGAGCAGCTGGTGGAGCTGGTCGGCGCCATGGGCATCTCCATCCGCGATCTCCTGCGCCGCAAGGGAACGCCGTACGACGCGCTCGGCCTCGACGCCCCCAAATTCTCCGACGACGCGCTGATCGACCTGATGCTCTTGCACCCGATCCTCATCAACCGGCCGATCGTCGAGACGCCACTCGGTACACGGCTCTGCCGGCCGTCCGAAATGGTGCTCGATATCCTGCCTAACCAGCAGCGAGGCGCCTTCGTGAAAGAAGACGGCGAACGCGTCGCCGATTCCCACGGAGGCGACATTATGCCGAAGACCGAGTCCACACGATGACCACCTCGGAGACGACGGCCACAGCGCTCGGCGACGCCCCCGGCGGCATCGGCATCTTTGAGAAATGGCTCTCGGTCTGGGTCGCGCTGGCGATCGCGACCGGGCTGCTCCTCGGCAACACGATGCCCGGGCTGTTCGAGACCCTCGCGGGCTTCGAGTTCGCCTCGGTCAACCTCGTGGTGGCCGTCCTCATCTGGGCGATGGTGTACCCAATGATGGTGGCGGTCGACTTCGCGAGCCTCGCCCACATCGGCGACCGGCCGAAGGGGCTGGTGGTGACGATCGTCATCAATTGGCTGGTGAAGCCTTTCACCATGGCGGGCCTTGCCGTTCTATTCTTCGAGGTCCTGTTCGCGGACTGGATCCAGCCGGCAGACGCGCAGCAGTACATCGCCGGCCTAATCCTCCTCGGCGCAGCGCCCTGCACGGCGATGGTGTTTTTGTGGTCGCAGCTCACCCGCGGCGACGCGACCTACACGCTGGTGCAGGTGTCGGTGAACGACATCATCATGATCTTCGCCTTCGCGCCGATCGTGGCGCTGCTGCTCGGCGTTACCGACCTCTCTGTCCCGTGGGGGACGCTGATCCTCTCTGTCGGGCTCTACATTCTGATCCCGCTCGCCGCCGGCGCGCTGACGCGGCGGTGGCTGGGGCGCAGGAGCGATGACCCTGAGGTATCCGTCACACGCTTTACGGCGGCGGTGAAGCCCTTCTCGGTGATCGGCCTCCTTGCCACCGTGGTGC
This sequence comes from Acuticoccus sp. MNP-M23, assembly GCF_031195445.1. Classification (NCBI taxonomy): domain Bacteria; kingdom Pseudomonadati; phylum Pseudomonadota; class Alphaproteobacteria; order Hyphomicrobiales; family Amorphaceae; genus Acuticoccus; species Acuticoccus sp. MNP-M23. The sequence continues at coordinate 42,401 of NZ_CP133481.1, read as the reverse complement.
TCCTGTTTGGTTTCCAGGGGCAGGTGATCCTGGAACAGCCCGTGCTTATCGCGCTGATCGCCGTACCGCTCCTCATCCAGTCCTACGGCATCTTCGCCATCGCCTATGCCGCGGCCTGGGTCTGGCGGGTGCCGTTCAACGTCGCCGCGCCCTGCGCGCTAATCGGGACGTCAAACTTCTTCGAGCTGGCAGTCGCTGTCGCGATCAGCCTGTTCGGCCTCTCCTCGGGCGCGGCGCTCGCGACCGTCGTCGGTGTCCTCGTCGAGGTGCCGGTGATGCTCTCCCTAGTAGCCTTCGCCAACCGCACGCGGCATCACTTTCCAGGCGAGGCGCCGCATGGCTGACCGTCCCGTCCCGGTCGAGGATCTGCCGAATATCGACCCGATTGCGCTGAGGCCGATCGAGGTCACAGCGCTCGCGGGAGTGGACGGATCGTCCCATCCGCCGCGGATCCTGTTGCTCTATGGTTCGCTGCGCGCCCGCTCGTTCTCGCGCTTTGCTGCGGAGGAGGCGGGACGGCTTCTGCGCTGGTTCGGCGCCGAGACGCGCACGTTCAACCCACGCGACTTACCGCTTCCCGACGCTGAAGAGCCCGACCACCCGAAGGTTCAGGAGCTGCGCGAACTCGCGATGTGGTCGGAGGGCATGGTCTGGTCGTCCCCGGAGCGGCACGGGGCGATGAGTGCCATCATGAAGGCGCAGATCGACTGGCTGCCGCTGTCGCTCGGCGGCGTCCGGCCGACCCAGGGCAAGACGCTCGCGGTGATGCAGGTCTGCGGCGGCTCGCAGAGCTTCAACGCGGTCAACCAGATGCGCATCCTTGGCCGCTGGATGCGCATGGTGACGATTCCCAACCAGTCGTCCGTCGCAAAGGCCTTCAACGAGTTCGACGATGCGGGCCGCATGCGGGTTTCTCCCTACTACAACCGCATCGTCGACGTGACGGAGGAGCTGATGAAGTTCACCGTTCTGACCCGCGGCCGTTCGGCGTATCTGACCGACCGCTATTCGGAGCGTGTCGAGAGCACCGAGACGCTGTCGAAGAGGGTCAACCAGCGCTCGATTTGAGCTATATCACCAGCGCCGCTGCAACCGCGCTCGCAGGAAGGCGGCAAAGCCGTTCATCACGACGAGGAATGCAAAAAGGACAAGGTCGGCAGAGCTGTCGACGCATCGAGGATGCCGCCGGCGCTCATATGCACCCTCGGTGTCCTTGCCGCGCTGGCTTTGATGGATTTCGCCCCCGTCTGGGCGCTTTGGATGCAGTCGCGGCGTGGAGACCCGCGTAGCAAGGTCGAGGGCAGACGGCTCTCCCCGTGATGGTCGGAGGCGTGTTTCTGTCCTAAACGCTCCGATCATGGGGTCGCCTCATTCGTGATCTACAGGAGCGCTTGGGTCAATTTCGTAATATGATTTATCCTTAAAGATAAGGAGACGTTACGGTACGAAGCACTCGTAGCGAAATTGAGTGAGGTTCCATCATGATAAAATACCGCGCCCTGTTCAGCTTATCTGCATTTGTGCTGGCAGTCGGAATTGCGTTGCTACCTGTAACGTCAGTTGAGGCCGAAGATGGTTACGATATCGACTGCAAGCTGATCCTTTGCTTGGCCGGTGGCTTCCCCTCCACTTGCGGCGACGCCTTCGATCACATGATTGATCGCATCACGTCGGTGCCGCCCAAGTCGCCCATCGGCCTTTGCCTCCTGAACGACGGCACCGAGTACAAGGGCTATGACGTGGACTATTCGTGGATCTCGCCGACTGACCGGGCCGCGTTTTCCTGCCCCGACGGCAAGCACCTCTTCCACTCGGTTTCCGAGAACGATCACGGCCGGAAGACCGTCCGCGCATTCTGTTACAAGACGGCCACGCAGTACGGTTGGGGCAACGACGGCGACCGCACGACCGTCTACACGGGCCAGTCGGCACCGGAGCGGTTCAACTTCACCGCCAACATCACCGTCGAGCCGGGCACCGACGCGGCCTATTCCCCCGGTTGGGAAAAGTGGCTCACGAGCTCGCACGGCTGGTCGAACGTGTCGGTGACGACCCACTGATGCCGCTGACGCTCCATAGCCGCCGTGTCGTTGCCGCAGCCGGGCTGGTCTGGCTGAGTGCAGGCTTGGCTTACGGCCAGGCCTGCCTGCCGCCCGTCGAGCCCTATCCCTATGCGCCGCCGAAGGACGACCCCGAGCTGCGCGAGTACATCAACCGGGAATATGCCGAGTACATGGAGGCCGCAGAGGACTATCTGCGATGCCTCCAGGACGAGGGCCGCAGGGCCTACGCCGAGACCGATACCATCTTCAAACGCTGGATCGGCTTTTTCGGAAAAGACGCCGTGATCCGCTACGATTCCACCGACAAGGACGACTAAAAGCCGGGGCAGAGACGCCCCGGCTTTTCTCATTCCCGACCGACGATCCAGAACGCGGCCCAGCCCAGGACGAGGGCGAGCACGAGCAGCGCAGTCCCTTCCATCATCATCTTCTCGAAATATCCTCGGGGGAGCGCGCTTCGCGCGCGCCGGGGGCAGACAGCCCCCGCAGCCGCTTTAGCGGCTCAGAGGCACGGCGGTTTACCACAGCGCCCCTCGCTCGATACTTGTCGTCTCGCTCGCGGGCCGCTCCGGTCCCCGCCTTCTCTCCCGAGGTCGATCCGGGGCGGACTGGAAACCCGCCGTTGCGCGAAGAGAGCGCGTCCCGCGCTCAGTGGCGCGGCTCGACGCTGATCGCGATGCCGCGCGAGCGGCAGTCGCACCGAAGCGGGAGCCGCCCGCCGTGGTCGCTTGGCACGAAGTCCCGGCCGAGGCGTTCGGCGAGCTCCGGCAGCGACAGGACGCGGTGTTTTCCGCAGCCCGAGCAGTGGCCGTGCAGCCGATAGCCGTGGTCGATCATGTCGCCCAGGCTCGCAATCGTGATGCCTCGATAGTGGGTCACGCCCGCTCAATCTGCTGATGGATCATGGCCGATCACGTGGCCGCTCAAGAGGCAGTGTCAAGCCGAAGCAAGGTCAATCCCGCGCGAGCGCGGGACCGGGCTCTAGTCGGCCGCAAGCGTCCTCCCCGAGCCTCGCCGCCCTGTTCTCCCTGCGGCCCAAGAGCGCCGTGAACTGTCTCTCCGAGCCAGCCCCCGACGCGGGCCACATGGTCGCCCAGGACGACGAGTCTCGGCCCTTCGGGTGACGATCCCTTTGGCATTCGGGGACCGCCGGTCCCCCCACGCAACCAGAAAATACTGCGCCGAACCGGGGGCCGTGTCCTCGCTTCGCTGCGGGCCGCACCACCCCCCGGCCCGCCTTGATTTTCAAGTTGCGCGGGACCCCCCCCTGCCCTCGCCGGGAGGCAGGGTTTCAGGAGAGGGCCGCGTAAACGCGGTCCTCGCCAGAAACCCCGCCCCGATTTTCGGCACCCAGACCGGAAACGGGGATCACCACGAAGGAGGCCACAAATGGCTTTTGAGATCATCACCACCGGCCCGAACGGCATGACCCGGCACCAGCCCGAGAGTGTCGAGGCATGGGCCGAGGCGCAGGGCGTCACCATCACCGGCACCCAGACCAACCCGCGCTTGCGCCCCGAATTGCAGGGCCACCCCAAGATGGGCGGTTTCTGCGGCCCCGCATGGGGCGGCACCACCGAGAGCGGCGAAGCCGTGATCCGTTACGAAGACGTGGCGACCTACGCCGCGCTCAGCCAGTGAGGGGGGCGGACATGGACCCGGAAAACCTTCTCCTCGCCATGCGGATCGCCGAGCGCAACGACGCTTTCCGGCGCAGCCTGTTCGCCGGGAAGACCCCGGCCACGCCCGAGGGCCAGGTTGTCGTGACGCAAGGCGTGTCCGCCGAAGGCACCCTCTTCATGTGGCTCGCGAGCCGCGCCGTGGGGCTGCAAACCACCTTCACCGAGGCCGACGACCCCTATGGGGATCATTCGTTCGGAGCCGTGACGGTGAACGGCAAAAAGGTCTGGTGGAAGATCGACCTTTACGACCGCGCCTATGAGTTCGGCACGCCCGACCCGCTGGACGAGGACGAGACCCGGCGCGTCCTGACCATCCTTTTCCCTTCGGAATATTGACCCCGGCGCGGCCCTTCGGGGCCGCGACGACCACCCGAAACAATCGCGGAGAGAGGGCACCAAGCCCCGCCCGCTTCACCACAAAGAGAGCCGAACCAATGACCATTCAACCTACCATCACCGCCGACGAAACCCGCGTCCCGCTGGCAAGCCTCACCCTGTCCGCCATGAACCCGCGCCAGCATGTGCCCGAGGCCGAGGTTGTCGAGTTGGCCGAGAGCATCCTTGCCGCTGGCCTGATCCAGAACCTTGCCGGGATCGAGAGCGCCAACGGCGGCACCGAGATCGTCGCGGGCGGGCGGCGCTTGCGCGCCCTGCAATACCTCGCCGAGCAGCACCCCGAGCTTGCGACCGAGCGCCCCGAACTGATGAACCCGCCGGTGCGGATCGCGCCCGACGAGACGACCGCCCAAGCGTGGGCCGTGGCCGAGAACGCGGCGCGGCGCGACCTGCACCCCGCCGATGAAATCCGCGCCTATGGCAGGATGGACGAGAGCGGCGCGACCCCCGCCGCGATCGCCCGCGCCTTCGCCGTGTCGGAAAAGCACGTCTATCGCCGCCTGAAACTGGCGAGCCTTCCGGCCCCGATCATCGACGCGCTTGCCGCCAACGAGATCAGCTTGAGCGCTGCCGCGTCCTTCACGATCAGCGACGACGAGGCGCACAGCCTTGCCGTGCTGGAACGGTGCCGGGGCGAGGATTGGAGCGACTACCAGATCAAGAAGGCGCTCAAGCCCGACGCCGTGAAAGACAGCGACCGCCGCGCCGTGTTCGTCGGGCTGGACGCCTACAAGGCCGCTGGCGGACGTGTCGGCGGCGACCTGTTCGCGAGCGAAACCCTTCTGGACGACCCCGCCATTCTGGACGAGGTGTTCGCGAAGGCGCTGGCCGACGCCGCCGACCTTCACCGCCGCGACGGCTGGAAGTGGGTCGAGACGATCACCGAAAGCTATGTGGGCTGGTATCAGATCGAGCAGGACAAACTTGCCCGCATCTACCGCGCAGAAGGCACGCTTACCGAGGCCGATGCCGAACGCTACGACGAGCTTGCCGACCTCGCGAACGGTGACGCGCTGGACGAGGACGGCCGCGCCGAACTCGAGGCGCTGCAAGCCGCGCTCGATGGCGAATGGACCGACGCGCAGAAGGCCCATTCCGGCCTGATCGTCTACGTGGACCAGCGCGGCACCCTGACGGCCAGCGAGGGCCTTGTGCGCCACGCCGACAAGGCCGACGCCATCGCCGCAGGGATCATGCAGGGATCGCAGCACACCGAGGCCGACGACGCGCCCAAGTCGCCGATTTCCGCGAAGCTGGCCGACGACCTGTCGCGCGTCGCGACCGGCGCACGGCAACACGCCCTGTTGCGCGACCCCGACCTGTTGCTTGCCCTGCTGGCCTACCAGCTCACCGGCAAGATGGGATACCGCCACGCCCTTGGCTTGCGGGCTGACGACGTGCCGAACCTGCCGACCACCGAGGCCGAGGGCTACGCGCTCGACAAGCGCCTGACGACGCCCGCCGACCGCCCCGCCGACCCGTTCAATTCCGACCTTGCGAAAGGCTTTCGCGCCTTCCGCAAGAAGGGAGCCGAGCACGTCATGGCCGAACTCACGCGCCATCTGGCCGCGCTCGCGACCATCGGCGACGAGAAGCTGGGCGGGCTGATCGACAAGGAAGTGACGACCGACATTCGCGCCGTCTGGACCCCGACCGCCGCGAACTTTTTCAGTCGTGTCGGCGGCCCCTACCTCGCCGACCTGTGGCGCGACCTTCTGGACCTCGCCGCCGACGACGAGCGGGCGACCAGCTTCGAGAAGCTGAAAAAGGGCGAGAAAGCCGCGAAGCTCGAAAGCCTCTTTGCCGACGAGGCGACCCGCGAAGCGCACGGCGTGACCGCCGCACAGGCCGAGCGCATCGCGACATGGTTGCCCGAGGGCATGTGACACCAACCCGGCAGGGCGCATCGAGCGCCCCGCCACCAACCCGAACCGGGGGAACGCCCATGCCTGATTTTCGCGCGCACGCGCACCCTGCCCTCGCCGTCCGCTGCCCCGCCTGCGGCAAGGCCGCTGGCCTGTGGTGCATCGAGCCGACCGGCACCCGAGCCAACGACCTGCACACCGATCGCCAAGCCGAGGCCGACGGCGCCTTCATCGAGCAGCACGGCCCCGAAGCCGTCATCATGCGCGACGCCTCCGGCTGGATCATCGACCCGCAGGGCCGCGCCCGGCACCAGCACTGACCTTTCCTTTGTGGTGAAGGAAGCACCTGGCCCCGCTTCGGCGGAGCCTTTTTTCATGCCGTTTGCGCTTGCGATATACCCAAATTATCTGTATATTCCAGAGAATCCAGTTTAGCCGGGGAATGCCTGCCATGAAGAGTTTCCGCGCCGCCGACCTGACCCGAAATACAGGCGATCTGTTCGAGGCTGCTGCGGTGGCCCCTGTCGCGATCACCAAGCACCGCAAGCCGCGCTTCGTCATCATGTCGATGGAAACTTTCGAGGCTTTGGCAAACGGTCACAGAACGCAGCAATCCGTCGACGTGGCGAACATGCCCGACGATCTTGGTGCTCTGTTGGATCAGGGGATCGAAGACCATTTCAATGGCCGGTGACTTCCCAAAAGCGGGGCAGGTCTTCGGGTATCACTACCTTTGGAAATGGCAGGCCGCGCGTGGTGAGACGGAAGGTCGGAAAAAACGACCCGTTTGCGTCGCCATTGTCATCGTCAACAATGAAGGCAAGCACATTCTGTTCATTGCCCCGATTACAAGCAAAGCGCCGGGCCATGATCGTAAGGCTATCGAGATACCTGAGACAGAGGCCCGTCGCGCGAAACTCGACTCCGCAATGCGCCTTTGGGTCATCGTAGACGAGCTCAATACTGACGTGCTCGAATTATCTTACACACTCGAAGATCGAACGCCGCAGGGCGCGTTCAGCCCGGCCTTCACCGATGCCATCGTGCGGGGCGTTCATGCTGTTCGTCGCTCCAGCAGCCTTCGATTAACGAAACGGGACTGAGGTCGATTCTGTTCGCAGGAGCAATAGCAGTGAAGAAGGACGATATCGCCATTCCGGCTGATCCGAACGACCCGGAAGACTTCGACATGACCCATGAAGACGTTGAGCGCGCGCAGCGCGCCCGCCTCATCCGCATGACACGCACAAAGCTTGGCCTCAGTCAGCCCGAGTTTGCCGCGCGCTTCCGCGTCCCTGTCGGCACGTTGCGCGATTGGGAGCAGTCCCGCGCCATGGCCCCCGATTTCGCCGTGGCCTATGTGTGCGTGATCACGCTGCACCCCGACATGGTGGCGAAGGCCGTCGCATGACCTTTCGAAGACCCAGAATGAACAGCGAGAAATTCAGCCGATACGATTCCGCCGATTACCTAAAAACGGATGAGGACCTTGCGGGCTTCCTTGAGGCGGCGATGGAAGAAGGCGGCGACGATCCGGCATTCATGGCGCACGCCCGTGGCGTGATCGCCCGTGCCCGTGCCCGCAATCGCGCGCCCGGCACACAGACCGACGACACGGAATGACCGGCGCGAGATCCACAATCGCGAAGACGACGGCTGCAATCGGTGCCGCCGCCGCGCTCGCTTTCGCGCTCGCGGCGTTCACGCGAGGCCCGGAGCCGGAGGCCGCGCCCCTCGATGTTGCCACCGTCGCGACCAGCGCGGGACCGATCACCGTCGAGATCGCCAGCGACCCGGCAACGCGCGCCCGAGGCTTGATGTACCGGCAGACCATGCCGCGCGATCACGGCATGTGGTTCGTCTATCCGAGCGAGGCCCCGCGCGCGTTCTGGATGAAGAACACGCCCCTGCCGCTCGACATTGTGTTCGTCGCTGGCGATGGCCGCGTGGTCTCGATTGCCCACGACGCCACGCCGTTTTCAACCGACCCCATCCCGAGCGCGGCCCCGGCGCGGTTCGTCCTCGAAGTCAACGCGGGCGTTGCCGACGAGATCGGCCTAGCGCCCGGTGATCGGCTGACCCTGCAAGATTGATCGGGCGGGCCAGGACTACGCCCCGCCCCGCCCGACCCCGCGCTATCCGCGCGGAGCCGCATCCGCGGCCGAGCCAGCCCGCGCGGCGTGGCCGCGCTGCTCCGGCGCATCGGTGGCCCGATCCGCCACGTCGGGCCGCACCTTCGGCGCCAGCCCCGCCGCCTCGTCGGGCGCGTGCCGCGCCGACGTGTCGGCGAATAGATCGAGCTGCACCGGCACGATTTTCGCGCTCCTGCCCATCACTCCCCCTTCTGGCGGCGGCACAGGCCGCGCGCGAAACTTCGACCCGCTGAACCCGCCGCCGGGCATTGAGATCGTCGGCGGCGTGCCGGGTTTTCCGGTTGGCGCGTGAGGCGTCACGGCGCGGCATCTGTCGGGTGCTGACGATTTCTCCGGCGATCCTGCCCCAGCGTCGGCCAGGCGCAAGGGCTACGCCCTTCTCCACTGCGTTGCGACCCTACGGGTGCGCCTGCCCTCCCCCGCCGGGGCGACGGAAGGCCGGAATCGTCCATCACCCAACAGGAGCAGCACCATGAAAAAACTCGCCTCACTCATCCGCGCCATCAAGAAAACCCTTGTCGCACGCGCCAAGCTCAGCATCTCAATCGCCCTGAATTTCGGCGGGTTCCTGCGGGTTGAAGTCCGCTATGCGCGCGACCTGGGCAAGCCCCCCGAAGAGGACGCCTAACGGCGTCCGGCCCGCCTGACGGCGGGCCTTCATCAGGCGATCAGCCGTCCCGCTGCACCGAGTTGCGACCGACGCGCATCGGGATCGTCACCGCCGCTATGCCCATTTCGGCCAGGTAGCACAGGAGGCTCAGCGCCGTTTTGAAATAGCGCGGCTCGATCCTGTCGGGTTCATCCGGGCAGCGCGGCTTCACCAACACGTATTCAATCTTGTGGCGCTCGCAGACAAATCGAAGATGCCAGCAGCCGTACCATATCGAGTTTTTCTTACGAGCAGATTCGGTGCAAACGACTTCGACCTTATGCCCAACCGCGAGTTTCTCGAATAAGTCCTCGTCTCGAATCGCATCCGTGTGGGAAATTTTCATTAGCGCAAGCCAGACTGTTTCAATGTCAATCAGTCGCAAAGGGCTGATCCGCTTGTGTACCAATAATTCACAGGGCACGCTAACGATGACGATCAATAAGCCTAGCGTGAAAGGCTGCCATGCGTCTCTGCAATGCTCCGCCGATATCTTAGAGTCGCCATAATTTTGCTTGGAATCTGCAAAAAGTCTGGCGAGAATATGGTGTGCGCATCATGATTGGCACTCCACTCTCACTGTTAGGATCAATTGGCTCCGCCTCGGCGGGGCCTTTTTTATCGCCGCGTCAGCAGCAGGAGAGGTGCGGGCCAATCCCGCGCGAGCGCGGGACCGGGCTCTAGTCGGCCTGCGGCCTCCCCGAGCCTCGACGCCCTGTGCTCCCTGCGGCCCAAGAGCGCCGCGGCCTGTCTCTCCGAGCCAGCCCCCGACGCGGGCCACATGGTCGCCCAGGACGACGAGTCTCGGCCCTTCGGGTGACGATCCCTTTGGCATTCGGGGACCGCCTGTCCCCCCACGCCACCAGAAAATACTGCGCCGAACCGGGGGCCGTGTCCTCGCTTCGCTGCGGGCCGCACCACCCCCCGGCCCGCCTTGATTTTCAAGTTGCGCGGGACCCCCCCTGCCCTCGCCGGGAGGCAGGGTTTCAGGAGAGGGCCGCTGACGCGGTCCTCGCCAGAAACCCCGCCCCAATTTTCGGAACCCAGACGGGAAACGGGGATCACCACAGAGACGGAGGCCACAAATGGCTAAGGAAAAGTTCGACGTTTACGAGCACGTTACCAGCGAAATCATTGCGCAGATCGAGGCGGGCACCCCGCCGTGGCGCAAACCTTGGACCGGCGACCGTTCCGCCGCATGTCTGCCATTGCGCTTCAATGGCGAAGAGTATCGCGGCATCAATGTTCTGATGCTTTGGGCGACCGCCGCCATGCAGGGCTATGCGTCGGCGCGCTGGATGACCTACCGGCAGGCGGGCGAGCTTGGCGGACAGGTGCGCAAGGGCGAGAAATCCGCCTGCGTCGTGAAGTACGGCACCATCGACCGCGAGGGCGACAACGGCGAGGAAAAGCGCATTCCCTATTGCCGCGCCTACCGCGTGTTCAACGCCGACCAGATCGACGGGCTGGACGAGGCGTTCTATCTCCGGCCCCAGCCGCCGCGCGACCTTGGCACTACCGCCGACCCCGAGCTTGACGCATTCTTTACCCGGACCGGCGCGACCATCGAGAGCACCAGCGACCCGCGCGCCTACTACGACATTCAGGGCGACCGCATCCACATGCCGCCCGTTGCCACCTTCCACGACGCGCAGGGATTTTACGGCACCCTTGCCCATGAGGCTTGCCACTGGACCGGCGCAACCAAGCGCCTTGACCGCTTCACCCGCTTTTCCGACCGCAAAGCCTACGCTTTCGAGGAGCTGGTTGCGGAAATCGGCGCGTGCATGTTGGGCGTGCGCATCGGAGTCGCGCCGCAGTTCGACCAATCCGCCGCCTACGTCGAAGGATGGTTGAAGGCCCTCAAAGACGACAAGCGCGCGATTTTCCGCGCCGCGTCCGAGGCCCAGAAGGCCGCCGACTTCATCATGCAGCGCGCCGCCCGCGAGGCCGCACCGCAGGCCAACGAGCGCGAGGCAATCGCCGCCTGATCGACCCACCCCGACAAACCGAGATCCAGCCGCCGCGCCGAAATGGTGCGGCGGTTTTTCCATGCCCGCAGCACCCCGACGACACCGCCGCCGCCGAGATCGAGGACGCCGACGACGAGGCCCAGGACGAGGGGGAGCCTGAATTGACCGGGCCGGTGGAGAGCTGCGCCCTCCCCCGGCCCGGTCCGGCGCTTCGCGCCGAGGCCGCTTTGCGGCCAGAGGATCGGCGAGCGTAGACAAGGATCGCACCCCCGGAGTGCATCTGCTAAGCCAGCTTTGGGCACTCGAATGCCCGCCGTTCTTTGTGGTGAAGAACACCTGCCCTGCCGTTCCGGCGGGGCTTTTTTTTGCCCGGTGCGAGGCCCTGAAAACGAATCAGGCCGGAGCTTGCGCCCCGGCCATCATCACCTTCGCGGTCATCGCCGTCCCCGGCTGTACCGCCCCACCAAACTACCAGAACCACCAGCAGTTTCAACGATAAAGGCCGGGCTGAAATCGCTTGTCGGCTGCAACCCGCCCCCATCATCATCTTCTAGAAATATCCTCGGGGGAGCGCGCGAAGCGCGCCGGTGGCAGACAGCCCCCGCAGCCGCGTCAGCGGCTACCGGCGGTTCGGCCAGGCACCGCACTTGCGGTTTTCCAGTCCGCGCCGGATCGACCTCGGGAGAGAAGGCGGGGACCGGAGCGGCCCCCGAGCGAGACCCCAAGTATCGAGCGAGGGGCGCTGTGGGAAACCGCCGCCGTTCGGGCCTCTAGTGCTGGCCCAGGTATGCAGACACGGCGTCCCGGCAGATCGCCGTAAACAGAACGGGTTCGGTGAGCATCCCAAGCGGATCGTGAACCGCTTTGGCCTTGGTGTAGGCGTCGGTGCTGATCAAGCGCGTGTATCGGTAGACGCTGTTTCCTTCGACATATCGTGGCTGAGGTTTGGTGATCGAGCCGGTGAGCACTGCGGCTTCGTAGGCCGCGAGAGCGTTGGCGAGAATGGTTTTCTGCGCGAGCTGTTCCCCGTAGGCGGCGACAGCTTTGTCATACGCCTCGAATTGCCCAGCAGCGGGAAACCGCACGCGACCCTTCATCACCGTTTTCGCGCCGTCGTCCTTATCGTCCGTCTTTTCGGGAGCTTTCGCGGACGGCTTTGCGGGCTTGCGGGCCGGAGCGGGCGGCGGTGCTGCGGTATCTTTCGGCGAGGGCGATTCCGTCGTGATGGAGGCGGGCGCGTTCTCGACAGGGGCGACAATCGTCCCCGTGTCGTCGTTCGCAATTGCCGCCGGAGCCTCTGGCGCGATGACAGCCGAAGGCCCAGCCTCGGGCGCGACTGCGGCGGCGGGTTCAGGTTCCGCAGTGTCCGATTCAGGCATATCGTATTCAGCGCGTTTCTTGGTGGAAACCATCGTATTGCGAAGGTTGGTAAAGCTGGGAGCTTTCCCCGATCCTGTTTTTCCGATTGCCATGTTCAAGCCTCTTCCATCATAGCGGCAGTAAGTTCGTCGACGAAGGCTTGAGATTCCTTCAAGGCGACCATCGTGTGATTTGCGGCAACCCGCTTGGCCGGAATTTCGAGCAGCGCCTTGTGATAAAGATGCAGCATCCCGATAGCTTTCAGTTCTGAATAAATCCGGCGAGCAGGGAATTGCGATTCAAAACATGGCAGATCAGCGAGAATATCCATGCTGTTCTGTTCGCTCAGAGATAGCTTTGAGGTTGGCACACGGTTGAGCAAAATGCCGTATGGCCGATCAAGACCCTGCGCCTTGTAGAACTCCACGACGAATTTCAGCGTCTCCAATGTTTCATCGACCTCGATCACCGAGAGGCCGGTTGGAACGACGACGAGTGACGAGCTGGTCAAGATCGCTTCGGTGATTTCGGACCCGCCGCCTTTGGTGTCCACCAAGCCAATGTTGCAGCCGTCTTTGACCGCCCATTCGTAGGACGAGGCGAACTGATCGGCCTCAAGGGCGGGCAGAATGCGGCAATTGTCGTCCCAGGTTCCTGCGGCGGTTCCGTAGCTTTTCCAGACCGAGAGCGGCGTGTTCTCGTCAGCTTCAAAGCACGCGACCTTCAAGCCCTTGTCGATCAGCATCGAGGCGGTTGCCATCAGCACCGTCGTTTTCCCTGCGCCGCCCTTGAGCGACGAAAAGGTGACAATTTTCATTGTGCGTTTTCCTCTTCATTGGCGCCCGAGGCGCGGTTCGTTGGCGAGCTGCAAAGTCTTGAAGCCTTACCCAAGCCCATGTTGGCAGAAAGGCGTGAAGGCGTAAAGGCGTAAACAGCAGAAGCACGCAAAGGGAAATAGAGCGTGCAGAGCGGAACAGCGCGAAAGCACGGTTGGCAATATAGCGCGAGGGGCACAGAAGCGCGAATGGCGAACATGCGTGAGGAGTGAAAGCGCGTGAAGCGCAGATGAGCGCAGACGGCAGCTAGGCGCGAAGAGCAACGGTGCGTGGCAAGCAAGAAGGCGTGAAAGACATATTTGCACGAAAGACAACTGAGCGTGATAGACAATTAAACGCGAAGGGCAATATGGTGCAAAATGCAATAAGTCGTAAACGCGCGTAAGACAAAAAAGCGTGCAGGACAAAATAGCGCGAAACGCAAGGAGGCGCGGTGAACAAAGAGGCGTGGTTAGCAATGCCGCGCCGACGGCAATTCGGCGCAAACGGCACAAAAGCGTAATGAGCGACGAGGCGTAAGAGGCAAAACAGCACGAGCGGTAAAAGGGCGCAACGGCGTAAGTGGCAAATGAAACGCCGGATGCTCTGAAATCGCCTCAGAGGCCCCGTAGAGGGCCTTGACGCTTTCCCGGTAGTCAGGTGGCCAGAAAGCCGCCCCTGGCGTCTTCTGGCCCCTCTGCGGCGCTCTGCGACGCCACCCGAAACGAAAGTGACGCCCCCGAGCGGGGCGTCCCCAAAACTTCTCACCGCAGCCTTCGGATCGCCTCGCGGTTTTGGGGGTTGGGAATGAGGGTTGAGGTTAGGCGAGGCAGGATATATACAAAAGTGTAACTTTTGGTATAGTACAGCGAACCCAACCCTCACCCAACCCCAGACAGGCCATCCGCGATGACCAAGGACGCCGACCGCCAGCCGACATGGAAAAGCCGCCACCTCAAGGGTGGCGACTGGAAGGCCGACGCGGAAAGCGCGGCTCCCCAGAAAGCGGATCGAACGATTCCGGTGAAGATGACCGTCGCCGAGGTGGCCGAATTTGACGCCGCCATCGAGCCGTTGGGCCTGAAACGGAACCGCGCCTTGCGGATCGCGGCCCGCCGGATCGCCGGTTTCATGGAGGCCGACCCCGAGACCTTGGCCGTCCTCAAGGACATTCAGGCTCAGATTTCCGGCATCGCGACGAACGTGAACCAGATCGCGAAGGCCGCGAACCGGACCCACGACCCCGATTTTCGCGCCTTCATGGCCGAGCGACGCGACCTCGGAAAAGAGCTGGCCCGCGTCGATGGGCAGTTGCGCAAGCTCACCAACGCCGCGACGAGGCGGTCCGATGGACAGGAGCGACTGAAAAAGGCAGCGGCGTCATGAGCCAGCGCGTCCTCAAATTGCTGGCGAACGGTCGCCGCGCCCCGTCCACGGTGTCGCCGGTCGATGCCGTCATGGGCGAGGATTGGGGCGAAGTGGACTTCAAGGGCGGCGGTGCCGTCCGCCAGATGATGCGCCAATCGCTGATGGCGGCGCACCAGAACGACATTGCGCCAGGCGGTTCGCCGATGGCTCCGACCGTGCCCGGCTACAACGCGCAGGCCGTCGTCAAGATGGTGCGCGGGGGCGGGGCCAGGAACGCCGCCGGGATGAAGGCGCAGATGGATTATCTGGCGCGTCAGGGCGGCGTCGAGCTGCAACGTTCCGAGCGGTTCATGGGCATCGAGATCGACGGCGAGGAAGTCGCCAACATGGTCGACGGATGGAACATGCCGACCGATGGCCGCGACAAGGCGGATCGCACGTCGCACTTCATCGTCAGCTTTCCGCAGGACACCGGCACGGCAGCAGCCGAGCGGGCGGGGCGCGCATGGGCCGAGCAGATGTTCGGCTCCGGCGATTTCGGCGGCGACAGCTTCGACTACTACACCGCGTTTCACACCGACCGGGACCACCCGCACACGCACGTCGTGGTGCATCGGCGCGGCCTCGACAACGGGACATGGCTCAAGGTCAGCAAGCGCAGCGACTTCAATTATCAGGCGATGCGCGACCTTGCCGCGAAGGTGGGGCAAGCTGAGGGGATCGACCTCGAGGCCACGCCGCGCTTTGCCCGAGGCGTTCACGACCGGATCATGCCCGACGCCGAATATCGCCGCGCCGCGAAGGAGCGGCGCGCGCCGGTCGCGCCAGAGCACACGCCTGTGACGGCGGTACGGGCGGCGGCGGCAATCATTCACTATGCCCGGCGCTTTGTCGCCGAAGCGAAGGCGCTGGAAACCCAGTCGCCGGCGATCGCCGAGGAACTGCGCCTCGCTGCCAAGACCATCGAACACGGAAAAGCCCTGTCAGTGCGGCAGGGCGGCAAAACGGAAATCAAGAGAAAGGAGATCGCCACTATGAGCCAGCAACTGGATACCGCCCGAGCGGAGACGCAGACGCGCTTTGAACTGATCGACAAGGGGATCGCCGATCTGCCCGACCCGGCGGAGCGCGTCCGGTTGATGCGTCAGGCGGCCGACCTGAAAGCCGAGGCCGCGCCGTACATGAAGGAGCGCGAGTTGCGCGACTTCGCACGTCCCGCCGAGGCGGGACGATACGAGAGCCTTGCGCCGACCGATGATCGCAGCACCGCGATCAAGGCCGAGGCCGACAAGGAAGTGCGCAAGATTGCCGAGAAGTACGGCCTCAACGGCGATGCGACCGTGGAGCGGTATTCCGGCGGCGCACCGTCGAAGGGGTTGGCCGACCAGTACGGGCAGGCCGAGGCGAAGGAGCGGGAGCTTCACCGCAGCCAGCAGGGCGACCGCGAGGAAACCCGCGAGCAGCGGGACCGGGCATTGAGCCGGATGCACACCGAGATCGCCGCCGTCTATCAGGACGCCCGCGAGCAGGCCGGGGCCACGGTCGAGGCCGTGGATCAGCCCTCCAATGGCGAGCGTCGAGCGGACGCCCGGCGCGTGGCGCGTAATGTCGTCGCCGAAGGCGAGCGAGAGCGGATCGCGGCAGCAGCGGAGAAAGGTGGACCGGACACCGACCGCGAAGAGCAGGAGCGCGCGGACCAGGAGCGCAAGAACGCAGAGCGCAAAGCCCGCGAACGCGATGGTGGTCGCGGACTTTAAGGAGGGTGCAGCATGAGCAAGACAGCTCGCGAAATCTCCACGCTGGCCCTGTTCGGGCTGGCCGTCGGGCTCATGCTGGGCGTGTTGGCCGCTGGCGTCTATACGACCTGGCGCAGCGGCGGCGACATTGCCAACACCGGCTTCGGCGCGTTTTTCGAGCACGCGCCGTGGGTGGTCGGAGGCTTCAAGGAGCCGTTCAAGACCGGCCTCATGATCCTCGGAGGCGTGGCCGCGGTGCTCGCGGTGGCCACGGCCGCAATTGGCTACAAACCCAAGCGGACAAGCCACGGTTCGGCCGAGTGGGCGAAGCCGCAGGAGCTTCGCAAGGCTGGACTGACTTCGCCGGTCGCGGACGTTCTGGGGCCGATCTACGGCAAGATGGGCGGGCCGAAGTCGGGCGACGAGTTTTTCACGTCGAGCGACATACCGCACAGCCTGATCGCCGCGCCGACCGGCTCCGGTAAGGGTGTCGGCGTCGTCATCCCGACCCTTCTCACCTACAAGGGTTCGGTGTTCTGCCTCGATGTGAAGGGCGAGAACTTCGCGCTGACGGCGCGCCGGCGCGTCGCCATGGGCGACCGCGTGTTCAAGTTCGCCCCCTATGATCCGCACGGGCGCACGCACCGCTTCAATCCGCTGGAATACATCGCCGAGATCCACCCGCGACGGCGGTTCACCGAGGCGCGCCGGTTGGCGGCGTCCTTGGTTGTGGCCCATGGCAACGGCCAAGGCTTCCTTGAGGGCGCGCGCGAGGTGTTCGCAGCGTGCGCCTTGCTCGCCATCGAGCGCGGCAAACCCCGGATCAGCGCCGTTTATGATGCGCTCGCCGAACCGGGCGAGGCGTTCGAGCTGTTTCAGCGGCTCGCGCGCGAGGTAAAGTCCGAGGAAGCGAAGAAGATCTTCAACCGCATGGGCGGTATGGAATCGCGCATCCTGTCCTCTTACCTGTCCGTGCTGGCGGACGGCGGGCTTGGCCTGTGGGCCGACCCTGCCGTCAGAGCCGCAACTGATGCCTCGGATTTCGGGATCGAGAATCTTCGCCGCGACCCCACGTCGGTTTTCGTGATCGTGTCGCCGAATGATCTGGTGCCGCTCGCACCGCTCATCCGGCTCATGTTCCAGCAGACCATCGCGGTTCTACAGCGGGCCGAGCCGGGCAAGGACGAGCCTTATCCGGTCCTTTTCCTGTTGGACGAGTTCGCCTCGCTGGGCCGCATGGAGGTTCTGCAACAGGCGGTCACGACCCTGCGCGGCTACGGCGGGCGCATCATGATCGTGGTGCAGACGCTCGCCAGCCTCCGCGACCAGCGGCTTTATGGCCGCGAGGGCGCGGCGGTGTTTCTGGCAAACTGCCGCTTGCAGCTTTTCATGTCGCCCGCCGACGAGGACACGCCCGAGTATGTGTCGAAGGCCATCGGCGACTTCACCCGCCTCGCAAAGTCGAAGTCGTGGCGGTCCAACGAGTGGGTGTCCAACTACTCGGAGCGGGAAGAGGGCGTGCGCCTGATCCGCGCGGCCGAGCTGCGCCAGTTGGGCAGCGAAAAAATCGTGGCGCTGGTGCAGAACATGAAGCCGGTGATCGCCGAGCGCGTCAGCTACTACGAGGACAAGCAATTGCTGCCGCTGTTCGAGGGGCAAACCGGGCGGATGCCCGAGCCGCACTCGCTCCATCCCGAGGACACCAATCCGTTCCTCGCGAAGCGGATGGCCCAGGAGCAGCAAGAGGACGAGGCGACCGACGAGGACGACGGCGCAGAGATCGAGACCGAGGACGAAGCCACCGGCGAGGACGACAGCGCAGAGATCGAGGCCGAGGACGAAGCCACCGCCGAGGACGACAGCGCGGAGATCGAGGCCGAGGACGAAGCCACCGCCGAGGACGACAGCGCGGAGATCGAGGCCGAGGACGAAGCCACCGGCGAGGACGACAGCGCAGAGATCGAGGCCGAGGGCGAAGCCACCGGCGAGGACGACAGCGCAAAGATCGAGGCCGAGGATGAAGCGACCGCCGAAGAAAAGGAGGCGACCGCTGCGCTGATCGTGGTCCGAGAGAAATCGGACCGGATGCTAAAGCGGATTCTCGATGCCAAAAGCAGGAGGCGAGTCTCCGATCTTCATTCCGAGATCGTGCCGAAGCGCCGCAAGCCGGTTGGATTGAAGGCACGCGGCGGGGCTGCTGAGATAGCCGCTGCGAAGGCCCGGAACACAAAACAGATGCCTAGAGGTTGATCGAACCAGCCAGCGAAACGACGAAGGCCCCCTGCATTCGGCAGGGGGCCTTTTCCATGTCGAGAGGATCGCGCCCGCTCAGTCGGCGTGTGCCGCCGGGCGGTAGATTTCGAGGACGCCGCGTTTTCCGTTGCGACGGCCGACCTGAATGATGAGATCCACGGTCTGCCGCGCGTACTCTATCACATCGCGCCGCGTCTGGTTCATCCCCGCCCGCATCACCATCATGGCGAGCCGTTCGAGCGCCAGCGCCGGACTGTCCGCGTGAATCGTGCTGATCGACCCCGGATGCCCGGTGTTGATCGCCTCAAGAAAGTTGAACGCTTCCTCGCCGCGAATCTCGCCCAGGATCAGCCGATCCGGGCGCATCCGCAGCGAGCTTTCGAGCAGCCGGGCAGGGGAGCGTTCCGAGACGCCGCGCCGATCCGCGATCAGCGGCACGGCGTTCGGGTGCGGCAAGTGGAGCTCCGGCGCGTCCTCAATCGTGACCATGCGTTCGCGGTGATCGCTTAGCGAGAGCATGGCGCGGGCGAGCGTCGTTTTTCCCGACGACGTGCCGCCCGAGACCAGAATGTTGAGCCGGTCATCCATGGCTTTCTGCAGGAGGGTTTGCAGTTCGCCATTTTCCGCCAGCACGGCGAGCGCGGCCAGGTTCTTTTGCCGCTCGCCTTCAACGTCGATCTGGTGCCCCGCGACGAAGCCGATTTCTTCGACCGGCAGCACCCGCGAGATGTACTTTCGGATCGACAGCGACACGCCGTCCTCGATGGCGGGCGGGACGATGATCTGCACCCGCATCGACTGGCCGAACACCTGAATCCGGCCCGACACGATGGGGTGTTGCGGCCCGAGCTGGTTCTTGGCTTCACCGGCCAGGACCGAGCCGAGCGTTTTCACCCGAGCGGCCGGGATTTCTCCCGGCCACTGGGTCATGTGAGACTGGGACGCATACTCCACCCAAATGCGCCCGTCAGGGTTCACCACAACCTCGTTGACCTCATCGGAGGTCAACAGGTCGCGCAGCGGCAACAGCCCTTGTTCGGCGTGGCTGGCTGGCGTCGTCATCAGAACACCAGATCGCGGTTGACGATCACCGAGATTTTCGTGCCCTGCCCGATGTAGATCACCGGCGGCAGCGAGAGATATTCGCCCACGACGCTTTGCGTCGAGTTTTCCAGATCGTCGGTCAGATCCTCCGCCGCGTCCTGCGTGTTCTCGTCGGTGCCTTCCTTGATGATGAATTGCGGGCCGAGGGTAATCAGGGAGATCAGCGCGGCGGTGCCGAACCGTTCGCGGAAGCGCGTATCGACCTTGCCAGCCTGTCCCGACATGCCGAGCTGATCCGCGCCATAGCCGCCGATTTCGACGCTGACGCCCTTCGGTGTCACCGCCCGGTTCCACGCGATTTGCGCCCGGTTCTGCGCAATCGACACGTCGGAATTGTAGGAGCCGATCAGCCGCGAGCCGCGCGGCAACAGGACGTTTTCGCCGTCGTAGGAGTAGACGTCATGGGAGACGACGGCGCGGATGATGCCGGGCAGCTCCGTCGAGACGGCGGTTTCAAGGACCGCCTCAAGCGACGAGCCTTGCACGATGGTGCGGCCCGGATTGGCGATCAACGTCGCGCGCACGGTGTCATAGCTTTGGGTCGAGGCCGACGCCATGAACTGCTCATTGGACGACAGCTTGCGGTCGCCGCCCTTCACCGTGGAGGACGACGCACCCGCCGCCTTGCCGCCAGCGTCGAGCACCAGCGCGTCGGAGACGACTTGCTCATGCGCGATCGCTTCGCGCTTCGCGCGCTCTTCTTCGAGCCGCGCACGCGCCGCCGCCTCGTCCTCGTCGCGGGCGTTGGCCGCGTCCCGAGCGGCTTGAAGCTCGCGCTCATGCCGCTCTTTTTCCGCCTGACGCTCGCGCTCGAACTGGTCGCGCATCGCCTCTTTCTGCTCTTCCAGCAGACTGCGAATCTGATCGACCTGCGACCCGCTTTGCTCCTGCATTTCTTGCAGCTTCCGCTCAAGCTCCGCGATCTGGCTCCGATACTCGCTATCGTCGGCAGCGGGGGCGGAGGGTTCCGGCCGCATCGGCGTGTCCACATCAACCATCGTGGTATCGACGCTTTCGGGCACCGTCATTTCCGTCGAAATGCCGCCGTCCATGGTGGACGTTTCCTGCATCGTCTCGCTGGTGGACGCGCCGCCGAACAGCGAGCGCACCTGATCGGGGGCAAGGACCAGGGCGGCGATGGCGATGAACGCCACGCCCCCGAGGATGCCGAACAGCACCTTGGACTCTTTGCTTTTCTCGTTGCCCGCGAGCGCCTTGCGGCGCTCGTCAACGAGGTTGTCGCGGTCTTGCGTGTTGTCGTCGGTCATTACCGATCTCCCCGAGTCTGAACGAGCCGGGTCGATGCCGTGCTCCGGCCATGGGCGACGGACCCATGCGCGATTGAAAGATTTTCGTCGCCGAGGCGCAGTGTCCACCGCGCCGAGACGCGCCCGACAATGAAGCCGTCCGAAGTCTGCGACGTGTTGACGATGCTTTCGCGCCCGTTCGCGTCAGCCGCGAAGACGGCGGGGCGAGGCGCGTTCGCCGGGAACCGGAAATAGGTTTTCTGGCCGTCGTCATAGACCTGCATTGGCATGAGGCCGGGCGAGCCAGCGGCGAAATAGTTGAGGTCTTTCGGCAGCGCCGCGCGCGCCTGGCGCACGCGCTGCTGTTCGGCCTCTTCCGCCGGATAGCGGAAGCTGATCCGATAGCTCAGGTTCGGGTCGCCCACGCGGCCACGCTTGGCGCGCAGCTCGAACGTGTAGACGCGGCGATCCGTGTAGACCGTCATGTTGGTGAAGGCGTTTTCGATCAGCGGTTTCACCGACAGCACATCGCCTCGGGCGAGGCGGACGATCTGCCACGAGGCGCTATCGCCGACCTGCACCGACTCGACGTTTTCACCCGGCGCAAACTGCACCGCCGTGATGAATTTCATATACACATCGAGCCGGTAGACCTGATGTTCGCTGTAGCTGTAGTGGCGAATGCGCGGGTCTTCGGGAAAGGGGCGGGGCTTCACCTCCGCTTGCGCGGCCGTCATCGAGGCGATGAGTGCAAGCGCACCGAGTATCATTTTGCGTTGCATTATCAGTTCCCCCGATTGCGCAGGGTTTCGGCGTCCACGCGGTAATTCGTGACCGTGAACCCGAGCGGGTTTTTCCAGACTTGTTCGAGATTGCGTTCGACGCGGGGCCGAAACTCAAAGCCGACCGTGGCGACGAAATTGCGCTCCACGGCCTTGTCGCCGGGCCGTTCGAGACGGCGCGTGAAGCGCACTTGCGCTGTCTTGTCGTCCAGAATGGTGATGGAGCTGATCTTGACCGTGATCAGCGTCGTCGCGCCGTAGACGTTGGGCGGGTAGTTCTCCGCCGCCGAGTTCCAGAGCGCGCGCAGCGACGTGCTGGCCTGTCCGACCGACGTGCCCGCGACCATCGGAATGCGGGCCGCGTTGTCGGCCACGTCGTAGGTCTCGCGATCCGTCACGTAGCGCACGATTTCGGCTTCGCGGACGGCCTCTTGCTCCGACAGATTGCCGGGCCGCGTGGTGACGATCTGCTCGCTTTCGCCGGTCGAGCGATCCACCATGACGACGTAGGGGCGAACCTCTTTCATCGGCAGGGCGATGCAGAGCGCAGCAACCGAAGTCAGCGCGACCGCGATGCTGCCCGCCGCCAAGAAGCCCAGGACATTGCGTTGACGGCGCAGGCCGAAAAACACCTCGTCCTCGAACCCAGCCGCGATTTCATTGGGGGTCTTTTTTGCCATTCCAGACAGATTCCTTCTCTTACGCGGCTTGGACGCGTCCAAACTCCCGTCGTTTCAGTGTGGTGGGGTCAGGGCCGCTTTTTCGCGGCGTTGCTCATGGCGCTCTTGATCGCGGCGGCTTGAGAATCGCCACCCGCGCGAGCGTTCTTGTTCTCGCGGACCTGTTGGACCATCGCGGCCCGGCCCGCCTCGTTGCGCTCGCCGAAGGACGTTCGCTGCCCGCGCTCCATGTTGCGCTGGCCGATCTTTTCCCGGTTTTCGCGCATCGCGGCCGAGGTCTGCTTGGCGTCCTGCATGGCCACGCCAACCCGCGTGCCGACGCCGCCGCCTGCGGCGTTCGCCGCGCCCACGGCAGAGCCAAGCTGCGCAATGCGCGGCGTTGCCATCTGCGTCATGCTTTTCATGCCGCCCTGTGCCGCGCCCGCGCCGCCGCGAGCTATCGCCACGCCGTTCGCCGTGGCGACGAACGTTCCGGCGAGGCCGTTCACCAGCGTCGGCACTTGGATCATGAGGAAGATCGCCGCCGCGCCGACGATCAGGAACCCGGCAGCGTCGGACAGCTCATACGCATCGGCGGCTTCGACGATCATGCTTTGCCCGATGCCGACGATGGCCCCCATGACCCCGGCGAGGACGAGGGGAATCAGCGCGAAGCCGAGCGTGAAGCGCACCCAGGACTCGAAGAGATTGCCGCTCGCCTTGAACATCAGCGTCGGGATGAAGATCGGCGCGAGGCTGATCGCCATCGCGAGGCCGACCTTCGCGATGCAGCTCACGATGATCGCAACGCACGCCATCAGCGCACCGACGATCCAGACAATCACCGCCGTGAGGCTGATCGACAGGAACCCGCTTTCGTCGTTGGCGCGTTCCGAGAAGTCGAACAGGCCGGTTATCATTTCATCGAGCGCCGTGTTCAGGTCCGATGGACCTGATGCACTCAACAGCGCCGCCCCGAGATCGCCGGGCGTGTTCGTGACGATATTGTAGATCGGCTGAAACTGGGCCCAACTCGTCGCGATCATCATGATGACGATGTAGCGAACCATCCAGCGGGTGTATTCCGTGACCCGGATCGGCACCCACTGGACCAGCGAATTAAGCGCGATGAAGGCGAGGCCGACAACACCCATTGCTTGAAGCGTCGTAGAAACCGCGCCGCTGAAATTGCCAAAGACGGTTTCGGCATATCCCGCAATCGCGGTGTCAACTTTGTCCAATGTGTCTGCGATGAATGTTGCCATCGGCCTTGTCCTCTATGTCAAAGTTGCCGCGTTAGCGGTTCCATTTTTTCGGGATTGCGCCGAGTTCTCGGCAATACGTCATCGCGGCGCTGTATCCGTCATCTTCGGCTTTGAGTTTGTTGAGGAATGGCTTCGCATCCTGCCTCGACATGCCCCAAAGCTCATTCGGGACCATCGCCGCGATGGCATCCCAATCGCGGCGTCCTCGAAGGCAACTGATCTGGTAGGGCTTGCCTTCCGAGAAGGCTTTGCATTGAGCGCGGGCGTAGGCCGCGTCCCACCGAAACCGGTATTCCTCAAGGATTTGCCGGAGGCTGTAGTTCGACGCGCGTGCGTCGAGTTCGCTTTTGTCTTCGCTGCCCTCATAGCCGCAGCCGAAGTTCGCCGGTTCCGCCGCCGAGGCGGTCCCGGCGAAGGCGGTTAGCGCGACCAGCGCAGCGAAGGGGAGGGCGAGGCGCTTGGTTTTCATGGTCATGGTGTCACTCACTGCTTCCGGCTCCGGTCATGAATTTTCGGGATGCGGCGCGGTCACGGGCCGCTGCAATCGCGTCGGTGCCGACCGTGTTCGCCACGGCGGCTTGCACACGCAGGTTCTCGTTCAGGAGCACCGCGACTTCGGCCAGCATCCGCGTGTTGTAATCGACGCTCGCCTTGAGATCGGCGTTGCTGTCGATGTCCTCGATCATGCCGTTGACCCGATCCATCGACGCATTGGCGCGCTGATAGGTGTCTTCGGCGGTCGCGACCGCCGCCATGCCGGACCCGGCTTGCGTCGCAAGCGCCCGGTCCTGCGGCTGATCGGAACCGAGGAAGGCGGGCAGGTTGTCGAGGCTGAATGTCTCTTTCAGTTCCGAGATCCGGCCACTGATGACGGAGGTGTTTCCACCCGAAAGCCCGCCACCCGAAATGGCGCTGTCCATGATCGAGGTCAGGCTATCGGCCGCTTCGCGGGCGGTCTTGTCCGCTGACGTGTTGAGGATCGAGCCAATCCCCTTGTCGCCGGTCATGCTTTCAAGCTGGCTTTGCAGGCTGGTGAGCTGCTGAAGCTGGTTCTCGTAATCCTGCTTCATCTGATCGAGCTGCTGAAGGAATTGCGCGATGGCCGTCCCGTCGATGACGGGGACGCCCTGCGCATAGGCGCCGGTCCCGCCCGCGACGGCGACGACGGCCGAGACCGTCAGGGTTCGGATCATCCGTTTCATTGTACAACACTCCCTTGGTTGATCGGAGACCACTGGCAAGACGTTCTCTCGCAGGGCCACTTTTCGGCGGTGTAACTGGCGCAACCCGAAGTCATCGCGGCCAACGCCAGCACCGCCAAAATCTTGATTGTCATGTCAAAGCTCCTTCCAAAACTCGGGATTGCCGCGCCAACCGGACGGCGATTTCTCTGTGCCCGGACCATCGACCAGGGCTTTCAGGAGAGAGCCGAGTGGGGAGAGGTCCATGTCTACGAAGACGCTGCTATCGCCCGACCGGATCGAGGCGTAGCGGTTGCCCGAGCCCGACGACGTGAGGAACACCACCTCGCCATCGGTCAGGCCGAGCGGCGCGAGTTCTTCCGCCGTGTTCCGCGAGTTCGGGAACAGGACAGACGTTGCGATGCTTTCGATGATCGAGCTGCCCGCGCGACTTTCGGCGATGTGCGAAACGCGCTGCGTCAGCATGACGACGGCGACGTTTTTCTTTCGCATCGTCAGCATCCAGTCTTTCAACCGGGTCTGAAAATACTCGTCGTCCAGGAGCTTCCACGCTTCATCGAGCACGACGAGCGTCGGCCTGCCGTCCTCAATCGTGCGTTCGATCCGCCGGAACACGTAGCTCAGCCACGCCGTCCGCACGGCCCGAATGTCGAGCACTTCGGTCAGATCGAAGCCGGTCACGTCGTTGTCGAAGTGCAGCGGATCGTCGTCGGTGCCGCCGAACAGCCAAGCGAATTGACCGTCCGTGTCCCATTGCGCCATGCGCGTGTAGAGATCGCCGTCATCATCGACGCCGCGAAGCTGCGACCGGAAATGCGAGACGGTCTGCAACACCGGATCGGACTCGGCGTTGCTGGCCGTCATCTGCGCCAGCGCCTCAGCCTGCATCGGGAAGAGCGCGCCGCCCTGCTGCGACAGGAGCGCGCCGAGCCAGTCGGTCAGCCATGCCGTGCCGCGCACGTCAGCCTCAGCCCGAAACGGGTTGAAGCCGGTTTGCTCGCCCATCCGCACAGCGGAGTAGCTGGCGCCAAGCGCGCGGAGCGCAATTTCAAGGCCGCGATCCTTGTCGAAGGCAATGATGCGCGGGCGCGGTTCGATGCGCTGCGCTTGCGCCATGAGGAAGGCGATTGCCGCCGTCTTGCCCGAGCCGGTGCGCCCGACGATCAGCGAGTGACCCACGGTGCGCTCACCCGGCGCGCCGGGCAGATGGAAGCTGAACCGATAGGGTTCATGGCCGAGCGTCCGAAACGTCGTGATGGGCGCGCCCCACGGTTCGCGGCCCGGCTCCAAGCCTTCGCCGTTCGCGTGGAGTGCGGCGAAGTCGGAGAAGTTCGCCGACGAGATCATGCTTGCGCGGGCCCGGTAGGCGTAATTTCCGGGGTGCTGGGCGAAGTAGGCGCTCCGCGCGCCAATGTCCTCGCGCACCAGGACGCCGCCAGTGCGCTGGCCCGCGCTGCGAATGCGCGAGGCAATCTCGTCCAGCTCGATTTCCGACCGGGCGAACGTGGCGATCGTCGCTTGATGCAGCCCGAAGCTGATCCGGCCCGACGCCAGATCGTCCGCAGCATCGACAAGCTGGGCCTCGAGCGAGCGCGCGGCGTCATCCGCCGCCCGCATCTGCCGCCCGGTTTTCTGGACGCGGGTCAGCGCCTCGAATTGCTCAATGGGGGTGAAGGAGTGCGTGACGACGGTATCGTGCGGCAGGTCGAGGCCGTCGAAGAAGCCCGCGTGCGTGTCGGTCGGATATTTCTTGTAGGTGAAGATCGCGCCGAAGCGCGTTTCGTCCGCGTCGTTGCCGAAGACCACGAACGTGTCGCCCCGGAAGTCTACGCGCGAGCAGGCCATGAGGTCCGCCAGCGGGCGAAACTCATGGCCCGGCGACAGCGGGCGATAGACGCCGCAGACGCAGGCTTGCAGCATCCCGAGCCATTCGCCGCCCGAGACGGTCAGCCGCCGAGGCTTGGCAGCGGAAAGGGCACCCATCATGTGCCCGATCACCTCGTTCAGCCGCGTGATGCGCCGACGGCGCATTTCCATGAGATCGTTTTTCGACCCGCCCGTGACCTTGTTCCACAGCCCGGGCAGCGCCTTGGGACGCACCGTGACCGTCACCATGACGCGCCGGGAGCGCAGGCCGATCCGGCTCACATCGGATTGCCACGCGCGATCCACAGCCGCCGCGAAGCCGTCGCCTTCGACGGGCGGCATGGCGGTGTCGGCGGGGTTGGAGACGCGGTGCAGGTAGAACGCCACGTCGGTGTTCGCCTGGGCGACGACGCCGCCCATGGCGTCGGCCATGTCGCTGACGGCCGCAAACTCGGCCGTCAGCGCCTCGATGCCCGTGACCATGAAAGAGGCCATCACGTCGCCGTCGCGCAGCATCACCACGTCATCGCCCACCGGGACGATGTACGGCAGATGCTTCGCCAGCGGGTGTTCGCCGGAGAAGCCCTCCGGTTCGACGGCCTTGCGGCCATGACCTCTTTCAAGATTAAGCACGGTAGATGATCCCCTTTCCTTTGAACCAACTTTGAGGCAATGGCGTGCGGATCATCGTCACGAAAAACACGTCCGCTATTCGTGGATCGTAAGCGGCCAATATTCGAAGGCCGATGTAGCTAACGACTGCACTCACAAAGAAGTAGATAAACGACAGCGTTGCGATAAAGCCGCCGAACGCGACCCCGAATAGGATCACGACGTAGAGCATTGGGAGGCCCGCGAACGACACGGGCCTCGTCAATGCTTGGAAGCAGGGGCGGCTCAAGAGTACCCGGCGAGCAGGGTCGCCGCGCCGTACAGGATCGCGAGACCGATCAGCACCGATCCGGCCAGCATCCAGTTCATGCGGCCCGTCATGAAGGCGATGCCGACACCGGCGAGCGCGACGAGGCCGATGGCCCGGCCAAGCGTGCCCGTCAGAGCGTTACCGACCGTGGTGAAAAAGGTCGTGACCGGCGAGAGGTCCTGCGCCATCGCCGCGCTGGTGCCGACGACGGTAAGAGCCGCCGTGACGCCCGCGACCCGGCCGAGTTTCTTCATTGAAATTCCCATATGCCGTTCCTTTGCTGTTGGGTTGGGGTGGACGCCTCACGCTCGATTGCCGCCGGGATGGCGGGACGCACAGGCTCTGCCGTGGGCACGCGGCCTACAGCGGCAGTGATGGTGGCGACGTAGGCCCGCGTTTCGGAGAACGGCGGCACGCCGCCGTATTGCTCCACGCGATGGGGGCCAGCGTTGTACGCGGCCAGGGCCAGAGACACGTCGCCGAAGCGAGCGAGCTGGCGCGTGAAGTAGCGCGCAGCACCGTCGAGATTTTGGGCGGGGTCGAAGGGATCGGAGACCCCGAGGCCGCGTGCCGTGTCGGGCATCAACTGCCCGAGGCCCTGCGCGCCTTTGGGCGACACCGCCCGAGGATTGAAGCGGCTTTCCTGATAGATCAGCGCCACGAACACGTCGGCGAATTGGGTGGCGTTCAGCCCCGCCGCGCGGGGGCCGTCACCGCGCGCGTGCCGCAGGGCGACGGCGTGCGCCATGTCGCGATAGTGGGCGCGCGATGCGCTCACCGGCGCGGGTGCCGCGCTCGCCTCTTCCGGCCCGCCCGTGATCGTCACGGAGCCGTCAGCGCCAAATTCCATCACCATCGCAATCGAAGGTTGTAAAGAAAGGCAAAGCACGAACGGCAAGAGGAAGAGACGCTTCATTTTCGGATTAAGCCCTGTCGATCTGACGCCGCATGAAGAGCACGGCAACGAGCAGGATCGCGTGAGGCCATACCAGTGAAGTGAAGGCGGCGGCGCCGATCACGGCGGCGACGAAGCCGAAGGCGATGAAGGGGATCTCGTAAGCGATCCAGTGCCAGAGGACGGCGGCGAGGGGCACGTAGAGCGCCCAGATGCCGAGCCATGCCCATTGGGACCAGTCCCACACGCCCCATTGCCACCGAAGGATGGCCGTCCCGATGGCCGCGAGGCCAATCAGGACGACGAGGGGGCCGGAGACGCGGAAGCGAAAGGCGGGGAGCTTGGAGCGTATTTCCGCAGCGGAAGCTTTTCGACGGCTGCGCTTGTAGTCCTTGATCGAAACAACGTTGTTGTCTTCGCTCCTAGCCGTCTTCCTCCGAATTTTCGTTGTCCTTGCCTCTATCTGTGCGGAGGACCGGGATGCAGACCTCTTCGCAGTCGGGATACATTTCCATGTGGTAGCTAAGGACAGCGTTTGCGGACTGGAAACGTTTAGGTTCACCACTTCGCGCGATGTAGACTTGCAACTCGCTGCCGTCAGCACGGACACCAATGACAAGCCAAGTGATTTTACCACTCTCATCAACGACAGGCTTGTATTTGAGCTTGCCACCGGCGTCGATGAACGTTCGGATAACATGACTTACAAGTACCTTTGCCTCTGAGTTTGAGTTCGCCACATGACCTCCCTGATTCGTCTGAGGTGAGATCATATCGACGGCTGCGTCGGTTTTCCACGTTGGGACGGATTTTCGTAACATGTGGCTTCATATTACTAAAACGATACAATATGCAATAGCAAGTCATTTTTTAAAATTGACGCGCAAAATTCAAATAGCGTACACCTCAACCAAACTCGACAATTCCGCGAATCTGTCATTCCGGAGATGGTGCACGGTAGATTGGATTGTTGTGGCGAGAATGTGATGCGGGACGCGAACGCACGCAGGTGTGGCGCGCATAGCGCACGTGCGCTAACGTGCGGAATCAGTCACTCTGGCAGATGGAGGGAAACCGATTCGGCTCACAGGGAGCCAGACAGCAAAACCCCCGATGATCGGAGACCACCGGGGGGAGAGACGGAGACCATCTCTAAACGCTCTTGTCTGAGAGCGGGAAGCTAGGGGCCGGATCACACGTACACAGGTTGGCGCCTGTGAGAGCTACGAGTGAGAAGGCCCTGAAACACCCAATCGCTTCCAAGTAGATTATCTCTCCTCTCCCTTTGTAGCAAGGCCAAAACGCCCTCTTGGGCGAACGGGGAAGCTATGCCTCGGGCCAGGTCGCCGATCTCCACAAGGAGATTGGAAAGATGAAACGAATCCGACCACAGGCGGCGCAGCCGCTCACGACCGAGAGGCGAGATTTTCTCGCTGGGCTACACGTCCTGATGACTCAAGCCGCCACAGTCTTCGGGTTGACCGACGCGGTGCAGACGACCGCGCATGTCCTGATCAACCGCATCCCACACGAAGCGCCGGAGCCGATCAGCCCGGCCAGCGTGACCAGCCTCGCCGAGCAGCGCGGCGTCGACCCGCGCACGATCCGCAACCACATCGCCGCCCTGATCGAAACCGGATTGGCCCGGAACGCCTGCCTTGATGGCGGACGCCGCCACACGGCACGGGACAGACGCGGTGCGATCACCGAGCTTTACGGCATCGACTTCGCCCCGATGATGCAGCGCGCCGACGAGATCGAGGCGCTGGACGCCGACCGCAAGGCCGAGCTCGCCGAGCAGGCGCGTTTCCGGTTCGAGATTTCCAAGGTCCGCAAGGAAGTCCGCCGCATGGTCGAAGCCGGGCACCTGGACGACGACCAGCTCAGCGTGTGGGCCTCGCTTCCCCGGCGCATCGCCCACATGACCCACGCGGCCCTTGAACGCCTCTGGACCGTCGTTTGCGCGCTGCGTGACGCCCTCACGGCCTGTGGAGAAGTGCCGCCCTTGTCGGAAAAGATTTCCGACCGGTCGGAAAAATCTGACCGACCATACAGTACACATCAAGCTCTATCAGATTGCTGTAATCCGCCGATGGCATCTGAGAAGAAGACAGGGGCGACGTGCGGCCTCGAACATATTACCCTGCACATGGTCAAATCGATCCTCCCGCTGGATTGGGAAGCCTCAATCCTGCGGCACTACCAAACGCTCGACTGGAACAGCTTCGCGAACACGGCTTATGAGCGCGCAGCAGCAGCCGGGATCAGCCCGGCAGCATGGGCCGCCGCACAGGCCGCTATCGGGCGCCACGGCGCTGCAATCATGGTCCTGATCGCCCTGACGGACGCCGCCGGCAACGGCGGCAAGATTGCCAATCCGGGCGGCTGGGTCCGCCGCATGGCCGAGCGCGCCGAGCGCGGCACCGCTCACCTTCACCGTTCCATGTTCGGCCTGATGGAGCGTGCGAATGCGGCTTAGACCGATCACGATAGCCATCGCCCTCATGGCAATCGCCGCCGCGTGGCAGCTCTTTCAGCACCACTACCCGCGACCCTTGCCCGTGCGCGAAACGATCACCGGCAGCGCCTACGCCATAGACGGCGACACGCTGCGAATCGATGGACGGCGCATCCGCCTCGTCGGGATCGACACATGCGAGAGCGGCCAACCCGCCCGCCGCGCAGGCAATACCATCGACTGCGGCGATTGGGCGAAGTGGCTGATGGTCGAGAAGATCCGCGATCACCGCGTGCGCTGCGATCTGCACGGAAAGGACCAGTACGGGCGCGACCTCGGCACGTGTTTTTCCGGCGCAACCGACCTCAACAAAGCGATGCTGACCGAAGGCGCGGCGTTCCTCTGTGAGAGCCGCGACCGTGCCCCGCCGCCCGGCTACGCCAGCGCCGAGCGTACCGCCCAGGACGCCCGGCGCGGCGTGTGGAGCTTCGATCAGGTCGCGGAGCCGTGGACCTATCGCCGGGAGCAGGCTGGCCGATGACATCGATCACTTGAGCTGAAGGCCATAGCAAATCCTGCGTGGCCAGCGTCGGATCGGTATTTTCTTGATAAACTCATTACGTCATGAAATGATAACTTCATGAAAAAGAGCCCGCCATCAGCGCAACTCGACGTCGCCGACAAAGAGCCGACGCTGCAGCTCTTTCTACCGGCGGCCACCAAGCGTGAAATTACTCTACGGGCCGCAGAATCCGGCGAGACGATCCGGGTAATCGTCCTGCGTGCGCTTGACGCCTATGGCATTCATGTACCGAAGGATTCGCTGGTCGACCGGCGAAAATCGCCATGAAGTCTCTCACGCTTGCCACCTATCAGGCCGAAGCGTTGAAGACGGATCAGCGGCGCCATGATGACCCTGGCCTTGCCTTCCCACTTCTTGGTCTCTTCGGCGAGACCGGCAGCCTGCTTAGCGAGGTGAAGAAGAAGCAGCGCGATCCTATCGCCTATCTCGGCTACAAGGAGTCCGTGGGCGAGGAGCTGGGGGATGTGCTCTGGTATCTCGCCGCACTGGCTGCCCGCGCCGAGCTCGGCCTCGATGAATTGGCGGTCAACCTCGACCGCAGTCTCACGGATTGGCAATCGACAGGCTCTGCCGAACTGAGCTTCGCCGCCATCGAAACGCCCGCCGTCGGAGTCTCCGCCTCACCATCGCCCGCTTTCGAGCAGACCCTGCTGAAACTGGCCGGCGAAGTTGGTCTGTTGATGACCGATCATGCGGCTGGACGGCTGGAGCGCAATCGCTCCGCGCTCAAGGGCCGTCTGATCGGCGTGCTGCGTGCGCTTCGGGCCGCCGCTCATGAGGCCGGTATCACTCTCGAGGACGCGGCCAGAGCAAATCTGACGAAGATCTTCGATCGCTGGCCTGTCGAGCGGCATTACCCCCCGCTGTTCGACGAGGCGTTTCCAGCCCGTGAGCAGCTGCCGCGACAGCTCGTCATCGACATCGCAGAGGTCGAGCTGAACGGCAAAACCATGGCCAGGCTGACCCGCGAGGGCGAGCTCGTCGGCGATCCCCTGACCGACAATCGGGACAACGATGACGATTACCGCTTCCATGATGTCTTCCATCTGTCCTATGCCGCCCACCTCGGATGGTCGCCGACTCTCCGGCGGCTGCTCCGGGTCAAGCGCAAAAGCGATCCCCAGGTTGATGAAGTACAAGACGGTGCGCGCGCCGTCCTGATCGAGGAAGGGATCGCGACATGGATATTCAACCATGCTCAACGGCTGGCCATGTTCGAGGGGATCACCGCCCTCGACTATGGGCTGCTCAAATCCGTGCGCCGCTTCGTCGCGGGATATGAAGCCGAAACCTGTCCCCTATGGCTATGGGAGGAAGCAATCTTGAAGGGCTATGAAGTATTCTGCGCGGTGCGCGCGCATCGCGGCGGCCGTGTCCACATCGACCTTGAGGCCCGTTCGATCCAGTACGAACAGCCATGAGCGCCGCGGTCGATGCTTTTGTCCGCGCGCTAAGCAGCGTTGAGCTGGAGAATGTCTTCAATCCTTATGCCGACCGGTGCCCGCTGCATGATCGAAGCGATGCGCCGCGCCGCCGGCAGCAGAACCTCGCCATGAGTCTGGAAACGGCGATCGACCTCAAGGTCCGCACGATCTGGATCGCCCGCGACCTGGGCTATCGCGGCGGCCGTCGCACCGGCCTGGCGCTGACGGACGAGGTCCATCTCGACTCCTATAGTGTGCTGTTCCAGGGGCTGCGCGTGGCCAAAGCCACCAAAGGCCCCGCCGTCGGCGAACGCACGGCCACCGTCATCTGGCAAATGCTGCAGCGGCTGACCGAACCCGTCTTTCTCTGGAACGTCTTTCCGCTGCATCCGCATGAGCCGGACGCGCCGATGAGCAATCGTTGCCATACGCGCCGCGAGCGGCAGGCCTGCGCTCGCTTTCTGCACGACATCATGGAGCTTCTGCAGCCGGAGACCGTCATTGCGATCGGTGGCGATGCCCACCGCGCTGTCGATGAAATGGGTGTCAGCGCCATCCAGGTCCGCCACCCGAGCTATGGCGGGCAGAACACTTTTATCGCGCAGATCGAGCAGGCCTACGCCCTGCCACCCAGCCGGACGCCCGATCTGTTCATGCAGCCTGCGTGAGCAAGGCCGCCTGGCAAGCTTCAATCAAAGCCTGCACGTCCCGCTTCCTGCCGCCGGCCAGATCGAGCTCGGCATGGGTGGACTGTATAGTCAGACCACCCAGTGCGAATCCCGCCTCCCGCGCAATGAACTGCTGCAGGCGGCCGAGCCCGATCAGATTGCCGAGTGTGCGCGCCACATAATGGTGGTTCCGGTACACGGCCATCATGTGCAGCCGCCCATCGGACGCAGGCTTGAGTTCGATGAAGCTGAGGCACTGCCGTCCTCGCGGCTTGATCAGATCGCGGGCCGGATCGAACAGGGCGATCTCATAGCACTGCTTGTAGTTCCACACCCCGTCGGCATTGAGCTGCCGGAGCATCCGGATGTTCTCTGCAATCTGATCCACATGGCTCTTGTCCCGTTTTTCCCAGTGAACCATGCGCTCGAAATAGCGGCCCCAACCGACCTGCCGGCACATACGCTTGGTATAGACGGCCAGATAGCGCGCCCGCAGCCCCTCAATGCCGTCGCCTCTATCGAGGCTGGCCGGAAAGATCGTATTGGCTACGGTTGCGATGCCCTGCTGGTCATGGGCCTTCAAATACCGGTCAACGAGGTCGATCGCCATCTCCTCCTCGGAAGACACGGCCACCGGGTCTTCGATGTGGAGCATCAGGCCGCCCAGCTCGCCCTCGCGGCGCAACCGCTCGGCCGCCTCAAGCCAGGCGCGTACCGGCGTCGGCGCCGCTGACATCGGATTGTAGAACATCACCGTCTCCTTTCTCGATGACAAAGGCGCCGACCAGTCGCGGAGCCAGACAGTCCTCCCTCACCCAGGCATGGCCTTCATGCCCCCAGCGGGAACCCCAGGAATTGCGAAGCAGCATTACCGGCTCGCCCTCGTGACGGCCGTGTCCGACGATCACCATGGCGTGCCCGTCATTCCGGTCGATCGGCCCGTGCCGATCCGGCGCCAGCAGCACCTCGGTGCCGATACGGGTCCAATCCGCCGGAAACCGGTACGTCCGGGACAGGAAGACCCCGACCACCACGGGGCGCCCGGCAAGAAGCTCGGCTCGGATGCCGTGCAGACCCGATGCACAGCTGCTGGACTCGCAGGTGAAGAGCGATGAGACCCTGCCCGGCGGCTGCCATGACGCAGGATCGGGCCAGGCGGCCGAGTACGGCCAGGCCGCCTCTACCGGCTGTCCCGTGCCACGCAGGATTGCCTGTGTATCCGGCATCGTGGTGCCGCAGCGCGGTCCCGTTCCGGCCAGCCTGGCGGCGTGAAAGTAGAGCCATTCGACGCACAGCCAGTCAGGGTGGCCGCGCGCATGCCGGTGCGCATCGGAAGCGGCAAACGACAGGCAGGTCGGGCGGCGGCCCTGATCGCGAACAGTGCCCAGGTCTCCACGCATGTCGGTCGAAATCTGCAGCGTCATGGGGCCGCCAACCGCTCCAGCCGCTGCCGCTCGAATAACCCCGCCTCGTCACTGGTCGCGGTCCGGCAATGCAGGGTCAGCGTATGCGGATCGTCTTCGGGATCCCAAGGACGGCACTCTTTCAGCCGCAGCGTCTCGGCCAGCGGGCGCGCTGCCTGCGCCAGTATCCGCCGCACTGTTGAGGCGCCAATCTGGCCTTCGGGAACGGGTTCCCGGCCGTCCTTCAGGATCACGAAGCCGGCGTCCCGCAATTCATCGAAGGTCCAGACATAGCCGGCCCCGGTATCTTCCCGCAGGCGCAGCAGGAACAGATCGTCCCGGCCGGCCTCGACCACCGCTCCCTCGTCCTTCTCGGTCAGATGCCAGACATCGCTGCGCCGGGGGTTCGGCAATGGCTGACCGTCCAGCAGGCCCAGTTTGAGGTTCTGCGGCCGGGTTTTCAGGAGCTGCTGACGCAGCCCGGCGCCGATTACCTTCTCGCGCTCAAGACCATAGACCGCACCGCTGAAGCTGGTGCCGAAGCGTAGAGAGGCCTGATAGACATTCTCCGGGCTGGAGAAATGCTCCGGCCTCCAGCCCTGAACTTGCATCTGCGCCGTGATCAGATGCGGTGGCAGCAGGAAATAGGACGCGAACGCATCCGCTTCCCGTTCCTCCGGCGGCACCATCTTGAAGGCCCGGCCATCGGCGATCGGTCCGCGGCGGAGGATGCCGTTGTCATCGGCATGGGGATCGTGCTGCAGGATCAGATGACCGAGTTCATGCGCCGCGGTGAACCGCTGCATCCCGAGTGGGCGCTCGGTATTCAGGATGATACCTGTCATTCCGTTCTGCTTCATGAAAGCGCCGAGCAGTTTCTCCATCGGCTTGAACATCAGCGACGCGCCGGTGCGGTCGATGCTGTCGAACACGTCGACCCGCTGCGACCGCTTCCCTTCCCGGTCGAGGCCGAGATCATGGAGCAGGCCGAGCGCCGCCTTCATGCCGCGTAGGATGGAGATACGATCCTGCTGGCGGGTCATCGGTCAGCCCTTTGACTTCGCCTGCAGGAACTCGGCAAATCGCTGCAACTCCTGCCGGTCACCGTCCGACAAGGCAGATGCCGTGCGGGCGAGAAACGCCACATCAGCCGTCACGGCCAGATCATCGCCGGTGAAGAACTGCACTGGGCGCTGATACAGATGCGCCAGCTTCTTAAGCTCAATGGCGCTAACCGACCGCTTTCCCTTCTCGATATCCGAGACGCCCGTGCGGGGGATGCCAAGATGCGTTGCGACCTGCTCCTGCTTCAGGCCGATATATTCACGGGCTTCTTTCAGCCTCGCGCCCAGAACCTGACCCTCGTCGGCCGGGCCTGCAAAGCCGAGTGGCTGTGCGCTCATGATACCTTTTCTCCCTCCTGTCGCTGCTTCTCCGTCCAGAGCGTCCGGCATTGCGCGAGAATGCTGCGGACGCAGGTCTCGGCATCATCGAAGCCGCCGGGCGGCATGACCGTTTCCGGTAGATTGATGCCCAGTTCCCGCTCAACCCGGAGCGTCACCATCACCACTACCAGCGAGTCCACTTCCGGACGCCAGCCACCCTTGGTCGGTGGCCGGTCTGCCGGCGCACGGGCGATCTCATCGCGGATCGCCGCTTCGATCACTTTCTCCGGAAACTGCACGGCACCCTCCGCATGTCGCCTTCTCAGACGTCATATATGGCGCATGTCGACTTTTCAGACAATGCCTATGACAGCATGATCTGCACGACGAGGATCAGGAAGCCGACAATCACGGCGACGGCCAAGCCCACAAACACATTGACCAAGGTGCTCAAGCTGTTTGTCCTGGACTGGATCTCGTTCAGCTTGACGTCGAAGCGCCTTTCCAACTCCCTGTAGTCTTCCGAGAGTCGCTGCAGGCTCTGAATCTCACCGCTGATCCCGGTCAGCATGTCCGGTTTGATCCCGGCGAACCCAGCTTCTTCCTTCTTCATGGCGGTAACGCGGTCGAGGGCTGCATACCAGATCAGAAACAGCGGCTGACCGCGCTGAAGATGCAGCGGCCGAGGCCCGGCATTGAGAACTGAAAAGAGCAAGTGCCCATCATACCCCGGATCGACGTGGAACCCAGAGATGTTGATCAGACCATTGAACTTTAGCTTGGCTTTGATGGAGATAAACGCCACTGCATCATCCGGAACCTTGATTCGCTCTTCGGTAACAAGGAAGGCGAATTGCCCTGGCGGAATTGTGAAGCTGTCACCCTGCGGAAGCATCCGTTTGGTGTGTCTGTCTGGCGCCGAAATTTGCCGGTCCGGGCTGACATAGACCTCGGAGCCGACGCGAAGCGTATAAGCGGCACAGTCGATTGCTGCGTCGTCATACGGATGGACCAACTGCGGCAGTCGTTCTTTTAAGGTCTCTCCACTCCAAAATGCCATTCTATTCGTCCTTCGTTAAAGTCTTGTGCCTGACACATTTCGGATGTCTTCAAAGGAAGAACTGCCTCGCGCAACCAAAGCGAAGTCCCGGAAATAAAATTCCTCTACAGACCTAGTCACACTGTCTATCAACGGCCGCTTTTCAACAAAGCCGACGTCGCTACGACGCCACGTAGAAAATATGCTTCCAGCCCTTCTTGGCCTTTCCAGGAGCCATAGCGAACGGCAGCTTGCGGGCCTGCCCCGAACAACCTGATCGACTGAGATTGCGACGCAACGCGGACGTCGCTGAAAGGGCAGTCGAGTGGCAGCTATTGGCCCCGCCACTGCGTCGCAAAAACGGTCGATACCGGTGAAAAAGGCCAAAACTGGTCGCCAGCAGGCGATCACTAGGCACATCTGGTGCTCACTCACGCCAACGACCACCAAATGCAGGCGAGCTGGCGAAGCGCTCCGACTTTTTCACCGGTATCGGTCTGTTTTAGGCGGGGGCGCCGCGCCTTTCGTAAAAGCTCATGCAAAAACGGATGAAGGCGAGATCGGGTTTGCGTGGCGGCTCCTTGCCGGACGTCACGAGCCAATTTCGCCACTCCTGCTCGATGTAGTAGGGGTCCCAACCAGGCGCAGCTTCACGCGCCTCGTCGTAGGTATCGCTGTCGAGGCGGATTTCAGCAATCCAGCTCGGCGCGGCCGCCGTGGACTTCATCGTATTACGGTTGGTAAAGACGACCATATCTTCATCGAAAGAAACCGCATAATCCGGCATGTGGCCGTGGGTTTCGTCCTCGGTCACAATCTTTCGCACCATGCGGTGAAACTCCCAGCCAGCGGACGTCGAGCCGCACTTCTCCTGCAAGCGTGTGAGGCCGATCCGCCAACTCCGTTTCTGACCACAATGCTTGCGCGCGAGCTCGTACATACGTCTCTCAAGCGGCTTGCGCAGACGGAAATAGTCGCGGTGAATCGTCAGCACCTCGCGCGCTTTGATTGCGCTAAAAACCCACTCTGAGAGCTCAACTTCCACCTCCTGCATCCTGCCGTCGCGTGTCTCTCGCACGATCCGGAATCGGTCGATCAAGCTGAAGCCATCGAGCACCTCGGCATCACCCGTCGTAATATTGGTCTCGATCTGTGTGCCTTGCAGACGAGCAAGAGCCTCGCGGAGGCGAGAGTAGGATTCGCCGCCGGTCGGACGGTTCGTGGCCGTCAGCATGTCATAAGCTTTGAAATGTAGAGTTTTGCTGACGGTCTCACCGCGGTTCAGCGCAGCCATGAGCTGGCTAATGCAGAAAATCAGGATATCGCGGTCGTGAACGGTCGCTAGACCTTTTGCAGAAGGGCTGATCTCGATGAAGTTGGAGCCGTTTTCGTAACGCCGGACCCGACGATCAGGCTTGGTGGAAATCGAGAAGACGGGATGCTCCATCGAGGCCATGTCGGCCTTTGGTACCGCATCGAAGATGTCGCAGACAAAGAAGTCCTCTTGGTGCATCCGATCCGGCAGCAGAGGGGGGCGACGGGCTGATTCTTCCATGCGTCCACCTTTCGTAGTTTCACACGGCGAGTCAACGCTTTCGTAGGTTCACACGGGGCCGCGCGACTTTCGTAGTTTCACACTGCATCCTTCGTAGGTTTGCACGGAAATGTTCGTAGTTTTACACTGAGTTGACTCGAGAACCAGCAATTAGATCAATGGCATGGCCACTCAACCGAGATCGTAACACAGATTCTAACACCATATTTAACACAGCGCAGAAACCATCGGACCGGGAAGCAGCCCACTCCGCCGCATCCGACATGCGAGCGAACCACCGCTCAAGGACGTCCGCGTTAGATCTTAGCTAATGTCGAACTGAACGGCGGCGAGTGGCAAATTCCCGACGGCTTGCCGCCCGTCATTCGGGTTTCAACGACACAAACGGTCGTTTTTGGCCCAAGCCGCTCAGTGACCGCGGCGCTGGCGTAATCACGGGCCAAAACTCCATCCCAAAACCTTTGCTGTTTTGGGAGGTTTTTGTCACCATGCTGCATGATTCTCGGATACGCGCGCGTCTCGACAGACGAACAGAACCTCGATGCCCAGACTGACGCTCTGACGGCGGCCGGGGCCGAGCGCATCTTTGCTGACAAGATCAGCGGCGCGACCCGCGAGCGGCCCGAGCTTGCCAAGCTGATCGACCACGCCCGCGGCGGCGACGTGATCGTTGTTACCAAGTACGACCGCCTCGCCCGCTCGCTTCACGACCTCCTAGAGATCGTGGAGGCGATCAAGGCGAAAGGCGCCGGCTTCCGCTCGCTGGCCGAGGACATCGACACGACGACCCCCGCCGGCCGGCTCATTTTCCATGTCTTCGCTTCCATCGCGCAGTTCGAGCGCGAGCGCATTTCTGAACGCACCAGGGAAGGGCTGGACGCCGCCCGGCGGCGCGGGCGCGTCGGCGGGCGACCGCCGGCGCTGACCCCTGCACAGGCGATCGAGGTGCGTCGGATGCGCGACGAGGAGGGGCGGCACCTCACCGAAATCGCGCACCTCTTCAAGGTGAGCGTCAAAACCATTCGGCGGGTGTAGCCAGGCTCAGCACCTGGTGCAGGCGCTGGCTGAAGATGGCCTCCCGTAACGCCAGGCGCGGAGCGGGAGGTTATGGAACCGATAGTCATGGATTCCGGCCGTGTCAGGTGTCTTTTGCGCGAATCTTACTCGTCAGATTTCGGCCCAATCCTGATCCCGACATGACGGCGAAGAATCTCGATCTTGCCGGCGATGGCGCTCATTGACACCTCCAAGGCCGCATGCTTTTCCGCCGACCTAATCTCGCCCGCCGCGAGCATCACTGACGGGTCGTCTGATTGGTATCACTCGGAAAAATTGCATTGCCCGTCACTGAGGTGGGATGAAAATTTCACCTGATTATTTGAGTAAATACTGAAGACGGGAGGCCAGGCCTTCCTGTGTGGTAGGTCGCGAGGAACTTCGCACTTGTCCGGGTCAAAAATGCGGTCACTAAAGGATCCAATAATGGGAAATAACACCAAGTCACATTGGCCCCGTGCACGCCTGTTGCAGACGGTCGCACTGACGATCGCAGTGGCACATCCGAGGCGCTCCGGCCGCTGCTATCGCTGGGGTAGGACCGGCACCGCCGCTAAGCGTATATCTGTGCCCGTTCTATGTGCGCACCCCGAGTTGAAACAACATCGACCCCCAGGCTTGGCTCGCCAACGTGCTCGCGCGCATCGCGGACACGCCGCAGGGACAGCTTGGCGAGCTGCATCGTCTATTCACTTGAACCTCTAGTCACTAGAGGAAGTATGGTGTGCACCGCCGCAACAAGGACGGGAGCGTATGACGACGACCCTCGAAGCGCGTGAGTGGACGATCACCGGCATGGATTGCGCGGCTTGCGCCGCCAAGGTGAAGGGTGCGGTGGAGCGTCTGCCTGGCGTCCAGGATGTGAACGTGACGATCATGTCGGAGCGGCTGCGCCTGACGACCAACATGGATCAGACCCCGCCGGAGCGAGTCGAGGCGGCGGTGCGGGCGGTTGGCTATGGCATTCACCCGCGGCCGGCTCCAGCTGCTACGCTTGCGAATACGCCGAGCTCAGGCCATGTCCATGCCGACGAGCCGGAGACCGGCCGATCTTGGTGGCAGACGGATAAGGGTCACCTCGTGCTGATGACGGGCGCGCTGCTCGCGGCCGCCTGGGTCATCGACCTCGTCGCGCCGCCGGACGTCGCGCGCTTCGCATTCATTGCCGCAACACTGCGCGGCGTTCTGCCGGTCGGCGGTCGTGCACTCGCCTCGCTACGGGCTGGCATGCCGTTCACGATCGAGATGCTGATGACGATCGCGGCAATCGGCGCGCTGGCGATCGATGCCGCCCAGGAGGCGGCCCTCGTCCTGTTCCTGTTCGCGGTCGGCGAGGTGCTGGAGGGGGTGGCGGCGAACAAGGCGCGCGACGGCATCCGCAGCCTCGCCCGGCTCGTCCCGAAGACGGCATTGATCGAGGAGGACGGGGAAACCCGCGAGGTCGCCGCCGCGAGCCTCGCCATTGGCCAGATCGTGCTCGTGCGGCCCGGCGACCGCATTCCCGCCGATGGCGATGTCGTCGAGGGCGCGTCCGGCGTCGACGAGAGCCCGGTGACCGGCGAAAGCGTCCCGCGGTTGAAGGAGCCAGGCGACCCGGTGTTCGCCGGCTCGATCAACGCCGAGGCGGCGCTTCGCGTGCGTGTCACCCGCGCGGCCGAGGACAACACCATTTCGCGGGTCATCAAGCTCGTCGAGGAGGCGGAGACCGCCCGAGCTCCCACCGAGCGGTTCATCGACCGCTTCAGCCGCATCTACATGCCGGCGGTGGTCGGTGTCGCGATTTTCGTGGCGGTCGTGCCCCCGCTCCTCGCCGGTGCGCCGTGGGAGACGTGGATTTATCGGGGGCTCGCGCTGCTGCTGATCGGCTGCCCCTGCGCGCTGGTGATTTCGGTGCCGGCGTCGATCGCCTCGGCGCTATCGTCCGGGGCACGCCGAGGCTTGCTGATGAAGGGCGGCGCGGTGATCGAGTTGGCGGCGCGCACCACTGCGGTGGTGTTCGACAAGACGGGCACGCTCACCGCCGGTCGGCCGCGCGTCACCGAGATCGTACCGTTCGGCGGCACCGAGAAGGTTGTGCTGTCGCTGGCGGCGGCGATCGAGACGGGATCGAGCCACCCGCTGGCGCTCGCCATCCTGGAGCGTGCCAAGGCGGACGGTGTCACGGCGCTGCCGGCGACGGGAGCGAAGGCGCTGGCCGGGCGCGGCGCGGAGGCGTCGGTCGGTGGCGAGACGGTCGCGGTCGGCTCGCCGCGCTACGCCGACGAGCGGGGCGTTCTCGACGCCGCGGCGCGCGAGACGATCGGCAGGCTGGAGGCCGAGGGGAAGACCGTCGTCGCGGTGTTCCGACCCGAAAAACTCGTCGGGGTGATCGCGCTGCGCGACGAGCCGCGCGAGGACGCGGCCGACGCGGTGCGCCAGCTGAACGCGCTCGGCATCTCCTCGACCATGCTGACCGGCGACAACGCCCGCACCGCCGCCGCGATCTCCGGTGGCCTCGGGATGAACTATCGCGCCGAGCTCATGCCGGAGGACAAGGTCGCGGCGATCCGCGAGATGATTGCGACAGGGCGGGTGAT